>NZ_MCYD01000949.1:0-13353 GCF_002876325.1 Vibrio sp. 10N.261.52.A1 | reverse complement strand
GTTATGTTATAACATAACCAAAAGTTATTTTTTGATACTCGGTGGGGAAATTGAATAAACCTGTATTGTCAGTGAAGGGGCTCTGCGCCAATGGTTTAGCAAACTGGAGGGCGGTCTCGGATGTGACATTTGACGTGAATGATGGGGAGTGTATTGCCATCATTGGGCCGAATGGAAGTGGAAAGTCTAGCTTACTAAAAGGAATTACAGGCGAGTACAAAGCCGTTGCCGGTGAGATGTTGTTGTCTGGTATCGAACTTGAAAGTCTAGCAAGGCAGCAGGTAGCGAAAAAGGTCGCGGTGGTTACGCAACATGAGCATGTGGATCCCCGTTTGAGTGTCTCTGAATACGTTGGCTTGGGGCGTACGCCGCACACTTTCTGCTGCAGTGCGAAAGAGCACAAGCGAGCAGTCAAACAGGCAATGGAAGATGTTGGGCTATTGCATAAAAGCCAACATAGCTTTGGTGAGTTATCGGGCGGTGAACAACAACGTGCAAGTATTGCACGAGCATTTGCACAAGAGCCTAGGCTTTTATTGCTAGACGAGCCGACTAATCACCTTGATCCTCTGGCTCGTCTTGAACTTCTGAGCCTTATTAAACAACGCGGCATTGCATCAGTTGTTGTGCTGCATGATCTGCCCTTAGTCGCCCCATTTGCCGATAAAGTTCTTCTGATGTCTGGCCAAAAAATGGTCACATTTGCATCGCCAGATACGGTCATTCAAGACCGCTATATGGTGCCCGTTTTTGGATTGCGCGTTTTGTCGTTCAATCACCCCAATATGTGCAGCACCATCCATCACTTTGAAGCTGCATCCAATCACTCTAATTTATCTCTAATAGGAGCAGCCCAATGAAGTGGCCTGTAATTTCTAGCCTTTTGTGTCTTTTACCTTTATCTATTGCCCATGCAACAAGCACTCAATACCCCGTTACGGTAGATAATTGCGGAAGCCCACTAACGATTAAGAAACACCCTTCGCGTGCGGTCGTGCATGACATAAACATGGCTGATATGGCATTTGCTCTTGGCCTTCAGGAGGATTTGGTGGGTGTGACGGGCATTACTGGTTGGTACAAGATGTCTGGTTCATTCAAACAACGTTTAGGCGATATTCCAGAGCTTTCCCCTAAGTACCCGTCATTAGAAACATTGATTGCCTCGGATGCCGATTTCTTTTTTGCTGGCTGGAATTACGGGATGAAAGTAGGGGGAGAAGTGACGCCTCAAACACTGAAACCCTATGGAATCGATACCTTAGTGTTGTCGGAAAGCTGTATTCATACTCAGAGCCAAAAGCAAGGCGCTACCATGGACCTGCTTTATGATGATATGGAAAAGCTAGGCGTTATTTTCGATAAACAGTCAGAGGCCGAGGCTTTAGTGAACAGTTGGAAAGAGAGAATTGCAAAAGTCGCTGAACAACAAAAAGCGTCAGGAAAACCCAGTCCAAAAGTCTTTCTGTTTGATTCCGGTGAAGACAAGCCTTTTACTTCAGGTAAGTACGGAATGCCTAATGCAATGATTGAAGCAGCCGGTGGACAAAATATTACAGGTGATATGGAAGCAAGCTGGGCACGAACTTCTTGGGAAAATGTGGCTAGCGCCAACCCGGATGTCATCATTCTTCTCGACTACCAAACTGTAAGTGGCGCCGGTTCGTTGCAACGTTTTCTAGAAGCTCATCCGTTAATGAAATACACCAATGCGGTGACTGCTGGTCGCTATGTCAAATTGCGTTATGAGCAGCTAACTCCTGGGCCAGCCAATATTGATGCTATTGAGAAACTTGCAGCCGCGTTTGTTTCTGAATAGCAGGCAAGGTTATTATCGAAAAGAGTAGTAGTCTTTTGATTTTATTTGATAAATATCGAGCAGCTTGGTTGATGGGTATCGGCGCAATGCTGCTCGCCTTTATGATGAGCTTACAATTTGGCTCTGTCCCTCTTTCTTTTAAAGAGGTGATGGTTGGATTGATCTCTTTTAATGATCCAAGCCCTGATATGACAAGCAGAATACTGTTCGACCTTAGGTTACCTAGGGCGTTATTAGCTGTTATTGCTGGTGCGGGGCTGGCGATGGTAGGAGCCTTACTCCAGACGTCGACACGCAATGACTTAGCGGATCCATTTCTGTTTGGCTTGTCATCAGGTGCGTCTGCTGGTGCAGTATTGGTGATCACTCAATTGGGTGATGCCTTGGGCATTTGGTCATTGCCGGTGGCGGCGTTCTCAGGAGGTATTGTTTCAGCCACAGCAGTTTTGATTCTGTTCTCTATGCAGAAGAAAAAGGGTAACGACAACCTGATCTTGTGTGGTTTGGCGATTTCATTCTTATTTGGAGCAATCACCAGCTTTTTAATCTATTCCGGCGATCAAAGAGCGGCGAGCTCAATTTTGTTCTGGACGATGGGAGGTCTAGGGCTTGCTCGTTGGGATAATTTGATTTTTGCGCTGGTGGGTGTGCTGTGTCTGGTTGCCTTAGTGGTTAAGCGTTATCGCGAACTCGACACTTTATTAGTGAGTGAGCAAACGACTAGCTCATTGGGCATCAACGTTCATCGCCTACAAAGTGAGATTTTTCTCTGCTGTGCGTTTTGCACCGCATCGATCGTGGCAATGACAGGCGTGGTTGGCTTCATTGGTTTGATGGTCCCTCATCTTGTTCGACCGTTTTCTGGGGTAACCCATAAACGAGCCATTCCTTTGATCGCACTTTGGGGGGCGGTGCTTTTGCTTTTTGGGGATGTGGTAAGTAGGACGATATTGGCACCACAAGAACTTCCTGTCGGGATTGTAACTGCGGCGTTGGGTGGGTTGTTTGTTTTGTATCTTGTCTGGCGCAAGTAGCTTGTTGGTTTAATCTGGAAAATTCACTAACCATAGAGCCTATGGAATTCTAACCACTATTTTCACACTGGCACTTTCGACCATCACTCTGGTGGTTGAAAGTGCATTCCTAAATCTCTTCAACTTAAGCAGGCAGCAAGATGATCTTGCCATCTAATCGTGTAGTTTTTGATTCAATAAGATCAATCGCTGTCTGAATTTGTTCGAGAGGAAAATAACGGTCGACTTCGAGTTGAATCTCGTTCTCGATGAAGTGATCGAGCATGGACTCGAATTTGTCACGGCGTACTTTTTTACCTTCAGCTTCTTCCCAATACCTCAAGAAGAAGGTGCTGAAATCGATAGCGTGATCTTTTGCGTATTCGAAGAAGCGTGGCTCATAAAAATCCAGAGACAGCGTGCCATAGTTGATAAAGCGCCCTTGTCTGCCCAGTGTATGAATGAGATCTGTTCCGGGTGACCCGCCAATCGCATCAAAAGCAACAGTTGGTTGAGGTAGGCCAAGTTGCCTGATTTGTGCAACCAAGTCATTTTTGGTATCCAACACATGCTTTGAAGTCGTAAGAGCGAGTTTGGGTTGTGACGTTACAACAATGGTTTGAAAGCCAAGCGATTGTGATAGTTGGGAGAAAATTTTACCAATGGCTGAACTGCCAGCGTTGATGATTAATACATCTTCTTGGGTCAACTTTGCTACTTCAGTTGTCAGTATCCATGCGGTGAGTGCATTAATGTACAACTGACACGCGTATCCGTTATCTAGATGTTGAGGCAGGTGGAAAAGATTGTCAGGTGAAACATCGACGTATTTCTGCCATGTTCCACTTGTGGCCACGAGCACTCGCTGGCCCACAGTAAACTCAGAGTGGCTAGACTCTACAACCGTACCTACTGCTTCAAACCCTGGCACTCTGGGCGGCTGGTGGCTGTGTTTGTATTGCCCAACACCGTAAATCGACAATAGGTCACTAGGGTTGATGTTGGTCGCTTCAATTTGTACTCGAACCTTATCTATATCGAGTGCCCTTAAAGTGACATGCTCGATCTTGAGAGATTCTTTCGGCTGCCCGAATCGGAACTGGCTAATTCGGGTGTTTCTTTTGGTATCTGTCATGAGTCGATTACTTAAGTTGGGTTAAGTGAACGTATTCGCTTTCTAGATAGCGCGTTCATAATGCCAGACTGGTGCTGTTCAACCAAGTAACTCATTTTCGTGTCACTGATTTTGAGACTATATGTCGGATTCTTGTGCTGACTTTGTTTTGTTGTTTGACGCTTGTGTGGCTGTCTGTGTAGTACTTATTGCATTGACTGTAGCTGCCGTAGGCGCAAAGTGTTTATCGTTAAGCGTTACTGTCATCGATTCATGTTTTACGGTTGTAGCTTCGGCTTGAGAGTGAGCGTCGTTTGTTGTTTCTGCCAGTGTCATCATTGACGTTGTCGCAAGGGTCGTGGCTAGAGTGATTTGAACAAATGTTTTCATAGATTGTTTTCCTATTGGCTAAAGTTATATGTGGATAGCTGATAGGCGCACTATAAAAATTATGGGAAGGTGGTTCTTATCATTTTACGCCATCGTATGATTTTTAGACGGCGTAAAGGTTTGGAGAGAGTAACTGAAAAGTGGGCATAAACCATACTGTTTATTGCCACGCAGCTCTTTATTAGCACATAACTCTTGATTACCACGAAGCTTTCTATTGCAACAATAGCCTCTATTGCCACATCACAAGGATTGCAGCGACGGAAAGCAATATCAGCGCAAGGGTGTCTTTGCGGGCAATACTCTGCCCTAACCAGAAGTAGGAGATTAATACCATAAAGACCACTTCGACTTGGCCTAATGTTTTCACGTATGGCACGGCTTGAAGAGACATCGCGCTAAACCAGCCAAGAGAACCAATCACACTCGCTAAACTTGTCATCACAACCAGTTTTGATTTTTTGAATATCAGGCGCAATGTATCTGGCTCTTTAATCAGGAGAAACGTGCAGATAATTAATGTCTGTAGGCTAATGACCAAAAACAGCACCCAAGCAGCGCTATGAGGGAAGGGCAGTCCAATACTTAGGCTCGCTTCACGTACCCAAAGCGAGGTCAAGGCAAAGGCGGTGCTACATGCCATACCCAAGCAAAAGACTTTAGGAGAGAGGCTTCGCCAACCAGAAGCGCTACTCATGATGAGCACGCCCAATGTGCCGATCAATACGCCGATCCAACCTGTAACAGTCAACGCCGTACCAAAAAACAACACGGAAAGTACAGCAGAAACAGGAGCTTCACATTTGGCAAGCCCTGCACCTATGGCGTAGTTTTCGAGCTTAAATAGCATCACCATCAAGCCGGTCGCGAGGATCTGCATGATTGCTGCGGCAACGATATAGAAAATAAACTCACTGGAAAAATTGGGCGCGGAGACTGGCTGCCATTGATACAAAGCGTAGAGGTAGAGCAGTGCGATCGGACTTGCCCATATAAATCTTGCTAGCGTCACACCTGCCACGCTCATGGTGCCACTTAATTTGCTTTGAAAGGCATTACGCCAAGATTGGCTAAAGGCAGCAAGCAGGGTAAAGGCGATCCAACTAAAAGACATGGCGCTTCCGTGTGTGAGGTAATTTAATGATTATGTTAACAAAAAATTACCTGCTGAGAAGTGAAAGCGGTCTTTTTATGAGCAGAGCTTCACCTTTGCCCCGATTTGGCATGGCACTGAAATTTAAAAGATCGGTGCCTTCTTATTTTTGAAGTAGAACCACCCGCTGATTATTACGAACAGAAAGGCGAAGTAATAGCAGAACGAAGATAGCGACGCCAAGAACGCGAGGTTTTGCTCTATCTCTTGCTCGGAGTAATTGTTAGAAACCAATTTGTAGTAGTAAGCATACAAAATACCGATCAGCCCATAACCGAGGTTAAACATCAAACCTTTGAAGCTAAGAACGGTGGCGCGGTTATGCGACTCGGTCTTTTTGTTCAGGTGGTAACTGATAAAAATGTTCATCGTCATGATGATAAAGATAAGCACCAGTGCAGGAATTACCCCATAGATTGACCAACCCAAACTGATCCAATAATAGGTAGCGATACTTGCTAAGCCCATGACGATAATAAAGGTTTTCGGCTCGATACTTTCTGCCAGTCTGCGGCTTTGGCCCGCTAAAATGATTTTTAATAGACTGATTCCCGCGCCAATAAAACCGAAGTAAATAATCGGAATATCGATGGCAAGATAGTATTGGCTGTTCATGGTGAGGAACATGCGCGATGTGTGTTCGAACAGGCTGTAGTAGAGCAGTATGAAAAGCACGTAGGGCGTAGCGAGTACCCACTTACCTGTATCAGCGGTTAACTTGAGGCTGGCGATGGTCGTTGCTAACTTCGTTTGACCATTTGGTATCACTTTCTTCTCTTCACGCATGTTTACCGCAGCATAAATCGCGAGTAGCGCGACCAATAGCGTGGCAAATACAGGAATACGCATCAGGTCTTTGGTGCTTTCTGGCTCTGCTAATCCAAGAGCATGAAAGATGTTCGCCATGAAATTCACATCGTACATCGCCGCACCAATTAAGGTGACAAATATGCCTACACTTGAGGCGACACGAAGCTGGATTTGTAACACTCGAGGCCACAACTCTTCATTGCCTTGTTCCTTTAAAGTGTCATACGCCAATGCTTCATCAGCACCGCTTGCCAATGCCATGGCTAACCCGCTGAGTATCCGGTTGACCAAAAAGACCATGAACACCAAGTTCGGGTTTTCAGTCGGCACTAACGCGATCATGGCGATTTCAACAAACATCACAAGGGAAGAGAGTACCACCAACTTCTTCCGACCCAAGGTGTCGGCGAATGCCCCCGATGGGACTTCAGCAAGTACGATGGTGGCCGCCCAAACTACGTTGAGCATGGCGAATTGAGACAGGGTCAAGCCGTAATCTAAATAAAGTAAGGTGAATATAGGGTAGTAAAAACGCGCAAAGTAGCTGCTTCTGAACATCAAGAAGTAGCGGACATTGGGAATTTTAAGGATTTCTTTGAGCGTCATGATGAATTAGTCGATTAAATAACACATTATTATGTATAACTCTTTTCTCCTTTTAAATCATGAAATTGTTCAAAAATGATCGACGTCTGATCTAGTTAGAGAGCATTGAGCTGGTGCGGGGCTTATATGTTCCTTTATGAAGTATAGCGACTAGGGGACTAGCATTGTTCCGACTTATTGTCGTGTGATCGATAAGAGTTGTCGTAAGATATAAATTATTCCGCGTTTATCAGAGGTAGTGTCAGAGAACCAGACTCGATTGATCGATGACTTGAGAGTATGAATGGAATGCCGATTAAAAATAGGAGTGATACTTGGATGCATCATAACGAAAGGCTGGGGGAGATAATTAATTTGGATGATCATCAGGTGATGGTTAAACATTATGAATCTCATTATTCGAGTGAGGTTCACAGCCATTATTACTCGCACTTAGTTTTTATACATCAAGGTTGCCAAATTATCTCTACTGACAAGGATAGTTTGCTCTCTATGCCCGGCTCTTTAATTTACATTCCAGCGGGCGTACCACATCGTGCCGATACCTTAAAGAAGTCACAGGTCTCCTTACTTCGCCTACCACTAGGTTCAATCCCTGAACTCACCGAAATATGTATCTTGGATATTTCTCCCATCGTTACTCAACTTTTCAGCTTATGGGAAAATGGTGGGCCGGAGCCAAAGCTTGAGCCCCATTATATTCAGGTTCTTATGGATCAATGCACCCTCTGTAAGGCAGTCGACAATCCGTTAATTGCAATGGAAGGTATGGACAGAAGGCTGCTACCGGTAATTGATGCATTATCAAATAAGCCGAGTATTAAGTTATCTATCTCAGACTTGTCTGAACAAGCAGGGGCATCTGTACGTACTTTAAACCGACTTTTTCTGGCTAGTTTCAAAGCATCTTTCAGGGAGATTCGCCAAAAAGTAGTGATGGAACGTGCTGAGAAAATGATGGCAAAAGGGATTAGTGCTACTGAAATTGCATTCGAACTTGAGTACTCAAGCCTATCTGCTTTCTCTACTGCATTTAAAGAACATCAGAAAAAAGCACTCCAGAATTAAACCTGGCGTAAATTGTAAACATCGTGGCGCTTCACCCAAAAACTTAGTTTGAGGATCTATTTAACATGATGATCTGTTCTTAACGTTTATGGGAAATCGAGTGTCTAAAATAACTATTATATTTATCAGCATCTTAATGGCATCGAGCTATTTTTTCGCGTCGAGTATGTATACGCCAAGCTTTCCAGATATACAAAGTGAACTACGCACATCAGAGGCGTTAGTACAGCAGACTTTGAGTCTGTTTTTTATCGCTTTAGCATGCAGTCAGCTAATTTGCGGACCGTTGTCCGAGCGGTATGGACGAAAGCCCGTCGCTGTTCTTTCATCTGTGATCTTTGTGATTGGTTCGATGACATCTCTTATGGCCGACAGCATAAATGTTCTGTTGCTAGGTCGAGTAATCCAAGGCTTAGGTGTTGGTGGCCTTTATCTTCTTTGCCGAACTATCCTACAAGACGCATTCAGTAAATCTGAACTCATGGGGATACTTGCTTGGTATGGGATTCTATTTATGAGCCTACCTGGTCTAACGCTCATTTTTGGGGGGTATCTCACTCAGCATTTTGGTTGGCAAGGTAATTTTGTCTTCATGGTATGTTTATCGACTGCAACGCTATTGATTATTGCAGTCATGAAACGTGAAACGATCAGTCACAAGAATCGAGATGCCATTAAGCCAAAACAGATACTAAAAGACTATGCTTTCATCA
Source organism: Vibrio sp. 10N.261.52.A1 (assembly GCF_002876325.1). Classification (NCBI taxonomy): domain Bacteria; kingdom Pseudomonadati; phylum Pseudomonadota; class Gammaproteobacteria; order Vibrionales; family Vibrionaceae; genus Vibrio; species Vibrio sp. 10N.261.52.A1. Next base: position 4,667 of record NZ_MCYD01000949.1, on the reverse strand, counting down.
CATCGAACGTCACGTTTCTGTGTTACTTGGCAATGATGTTTAGCGGGACAAGTTGTCTATTACTTTTCCAAGTCACGGGTTCTTTTGTTGCTCAGAATCAGTTTGATTTGACGGCCGCGGATTATGGCGTTGGGTCAATGGTTTTGATAGTGAGTAGCGTAGTATCCAGATTAATTTGGAACCAGTTTCTGAAACATCGTATCAGCGAAAATATGACTCTAGTCTATGGTGGTCTGATTCAGGTTTTGGGTTGCGTTGTCATAAAATTAAGCCTTTTGCTGCATAGCTATTCAATAATGTTATTTGGGTTTGCGGTGATGGCTTTTGGTTGCGCATTCTTATTAGCAATAGCAGGTGTTTCGGCATTGTATCTGTTTCCTAATCACAAGGGGCAGGTTGGTGCTATCTATGGTGCTCTTCAGATGATTGGAGCATTTGGTTTTACGTTTTGTTTATCCCTCGTTCCAGCAACTCACGAGGTGATGGTTTTGAGCTGCTGGTTATTGTCTCTGATTAGCTGCGTTGCAATTATTACTATGTACATGTGCCAGCGAAAAACGTATGAAGTACCGGTCAATTAACCAAGTTCGGGATACATAACTGGTTGAGTTGACAATTTGACTACCTAATTTGTGTCCACAAAAAATCCCCTCAAAATAAACTCCTGAGGGGATTTTTGATTAACTATTGATGCGCTTATCAGCCACCAACAATTTGTTATTAACTACTCACTTTCCGCTGCTTTGGAAGCCTCTTTTGCTATGTTTTTGTATAGCCATTTGTCGAGCACAACCTGCAGTGCGTCTAGTGATGTTGGTTTCTCCAACCGACCATCCATCAATTGGTTAATCATGTCTAACTCACGTTGCCCCGACTCACCAGAAAGCGCAATGATTGGTGTGTTAGGTGAACGGGCCTTGATGATCTGGCTGGCGTCAAAACCGTTCATGACTGGCATTTGTATGTCCATGAGAATCAAATCGACTTGGTTTGTTCTGAACAGCTCGACGGCATTTTCCCCATTTTTAGCTTGCAGGCTGTTTACGCCCAGTCTGCTTAGATACATCTGAACAAGGGTACGTTGCACCTCTTTATCATCAACGATGAGCACGGTTGGCGCTATCCCGTTGGTTGTCACTTGTGTTGCCACTGAGTCCGTGCTGTGTTCTTCCGCTTGGGTGCCGTGAGCTTGCGGGGTTGCTTCACTGGTCTCTTCGCTAGTCTCTTCGACATCGACTTGGCCTTGCTTCCAGTCGTTGAAATAGGGTGTGCGTAGGGCATCTGCTTTTGGCGCATTAGGTACTACTGGGAAGTACAGGTGGAATTCAGTAAATTCCCCAAGCTTCGATTTGCACTCAACTCTGCCACCAAATGAACGCATAACACGTTGGCAATAGCCCAACCCTAAGCCACTACCACCGCTTTTCTGATAAGAGAAGAAATCGTCGAAGATTTTATGTGTAATGGTTTCGTCGATACCTGGCCCTGTATCTCGGAAGATTAGAACGTTTTCGTAAGAACCGATTTGGGTGCTGATTTCAATTTGACTATCCGGGTACGAATCAAAGTAATAAATCGCATTGCGGATCAGATTGAAAATCACGAAATTGAATAAGGTTTCGTTTAGCTTGGCAACAAAGTCAGCATGTTGCGGCAAGCGAATTCGCTCGATGATCTTCTCGTTTTCAAACCCGTAGTGGCTGACGGCTTGATCCACGGCTTTGTGAATCGAGGTCATCAGGATCGGACCTTGCTCAGACGAGCTGTCGCTAACTTCTCTTAGGATAATATCAATCAACTGTCGTCCACGTTGAATAGCGGCTTGCCCATTCTCAATATCCAGGTGGATCTGTTTTGCTGGGGCTTGGTTTTCGATGTGCTGCTTCAATATCTCAAAATGCAATTGTACTTGAGTAAGTGGGTTACGCATTTCATGGGCTATGGAGTTGGCGAGCGCTCGACTTTGACGAATGCGCCTATCAGCTTCGATAGTACTTTGAACGCGGGTAAGCAGAGTTTGCAGCGCCGAGATCTCTTCGTTAGAGAACATTTGATCGTTGCTCTTGTGCGACGATACCAGTAAATGAGTGACCGACTTTCCTTGCCCAAACAGCGGCATAACTAAAGCGGTGTTGTTTGAGCTCATTTTGTCATAGAGCGCTTTGAGCGAAAGTTTGGAAGGCGCTGTGTAATCAAGTTCTTGCGATAACTCGTCGAACACTAGAACTGACTTGTTGGTTGAAAGATAGTCTTCGTAGAAGGTTTCGTTGTAGTTGCTATTAACAAGGCGAAGTTTGTCTTCAGGGATTTGCAACAGCTGACCTAAGCGGCGCATTGCATCATCAATCGACAGTTTAAAGTCTTCTTCTAACGCTAGGATTTGCTGTACTGGAGTTTTCTTGTTTCCATAAATAAAGAAAGAGGCATAGCGGCTGACTCGCTTATAGAGTACGTGCCAGGTGATACCGATCATCGCACAGATTGGGATAGCGATTAGCCATTGATTATCATCAGTCAGTGGGATGAATATTGCGCCAAACGGTATCACCAAAATTGCACAAACCAATAGTGCATTTAGGCTCATGTAGGCAAGATACTTCACACTGTAAAAACGAGACGTTAAAAGTGCATAACCTACAAACAACATTTCACTGATTGATAGTGCTGGTGGTAGCCAAGTCAGTGAGAAGTCTCTCAAGAAGTAAGTCATACCGAGGTGAATGGTTGCAGTAGACAACATGAACACCAGGATACCGGCGATCATGTAGCTGGTTTTGGCTAATACTAGCTTACTGCTGTTGGCACGCATCGCAACCAAGTTGCAAAGGGTTAACACTACTAAACTGATCATGCCTGTGAAGAAGTAAGGCGTATGCGGACCGAATTCAATGACGAATAGGCTTGGGCCAAAAATAGTGACATCTTCAACGGTTAAGTTCGGCCTTAAGTTAATAAAGAACGAATAGACAGTAAAGGTGACAAAGATAGCTTGCTGCCATAGGTGGACCTTACCATCGCGTTGTTCCGCCGCCAGTTGGCACGAGAAGTAATAAGCAAAGGCGAAAGCGAAGCAAGAGGCGAGGTTGGCAAATTTAGCAGCGAACACCGCTACGGACGAACCAAGTTCCGGCAATAAATCGGTATGGAAGTAGGCATTGCTGCTTATCCAAGCAACAATACAAACCGAATAAGCGATGTACGGGACGTGGTGAGTCCCTGCAATGGCTTTCCCTTTTTGTTTAAGACAATAGCAATAGTAGATTAACCACATGACTACGATGGCAACGGTTGCGAGAAGGGTTATCGCCTTAGCGTAGACAATCGCCTCCAAGCCGAAATCAAACATGTTCATCTTTTTTTTCCGAGCTTGACGTTGTTCTAACTCTTAGTTTTCTACTGCTACGCACGGCGTGTTTGTAGCCGCGAAAATCAGTGTCATTGAATACGTTAACCATCTTTTCAAAATTCCAAAAGCCACGATAAATAGTGGTACCGTCGCTATTTAGCTCACAGAAACCAGAGTGGAAATAGGCTTTAGGATCGATAGCTTGATAAAACTGGAGCATGAAAGGTTGCTCGATGATAGTGAAGCCAGCCTTGTAACCTACTTGATGCAGTACACTCATGAGTTCTTTTTGAGCAAGGTAGAGGAAGTAGAGTTTTTGCTGAGTATTGCCGCTGACGGTTAGGCGTAATACTTCACATATGGCTTTAGTATCCGACAGCTGTAAGTGGAAGGTACTGTCGAACTCTGGCAGAGAGCAACACTTTGAAAGTATTGAAGGTGTAAAAAGCTGTAACTCTGAGAGTTGCTGGTAGCCGTGCTCGGGCAAGCAGTATTGCCAGTTTTCGTTGCTGAAGGGGGGGGCATAGCTTAACCAAGTATCATTTTTTGCCCAGTCTTGAATCAGCGCTGAAGAGACCAGCGTTGGAAAGGCTTCATCAACAGGGTGCTTAAGTAAGATAAAGTGCTTCCCAGATTGTGAAAGGTGAAGTAGAGGCAGCATCTCAAACCATTTCTCACCCTTTATGAAGGTTTCTAGGTTACTCAAAGCAATAGCATCACTGATTGGCATCGCTTGTGGGTGGCACGGTGTCTGTACCATGAGTGAGTCGGATTCGATGTGTTCAATGATCGCGCCGTAGTACGCGCAATCTTTAATCGGTATCTCGATACGTGAGATAGCTCTATCGTTGAGCGGCGATTTTGTCTTTATTGCGGCAATTTCACATTCACACCAAAAGTCCAACCAAGACATATAGAATTGGCTGGCCGCTCTTTCTAACAGAACCATATCAGGAGCTAAAGTACTCGGATACCGTTGAACCAGGTCCCGATAATCCATCAACTCAAATAATACTGAAAGACTTTTGTGTTGGTGCTCTGGGTACAAGGAACCTAGGAGGTTACGGCGATAATCAGTAACGGTTTGGAAAAGAGTAGTGCGTTGTTGTGGCTGATAAGTATTGATAACGAGATCGATCAGTACTCGTTGTTTCTTTTCGATAGACTCATCGCTAGCCAACAGCGAGTCTAAAGACGACAGTAGTTTCATGGTGTTAACCTAGCCTAGGTTTATATAATTATTTTTATTCGATCTGCACTCATTATCTGACACTTATATTACGTAAGCCTTGAGCTAACATTATTTCAGTTGTGTATAAAT
>NZ_MCYD01000948.1:0-3719 GCF_002876325.1 Vibrio sp. 10N.261.52.A1 | reverse complement strand
TGTGCGAGGCCTTTTTGTTTAATAGTGAACCTTGAATGGAAGTCTTGTAGTATAAACGATACCAGCAAATCAATATGTTGTATCTTGTCACTTTTGTTTGTCTACAAAATAGGCGAATATTGAAGTTTCAAATATACCTTTCATTATACTTCATAAGACTTTTTTAGATAATCAACACTCGCAACTGGTCTGCCTAACTCTTTGCTAATAGAGTAAGCCGTTTCACCATTTAACAATTTAGTCAAAATCATCAAAATATCTTGGTGTTTTTTCTTAGCCAAATATAGATGTATTGCTTCTGGGCTAATTTTCTGTGGCATAGGTTACTCTCTAAAATTGTCTAGTTTTTGCCCTTTTTGGTGAGCAATCATTAGAGTGGATTGTTATTCTTCGCGGGAGTCGATATATTCAACCCATGCGGTAACAGCTTCCATAATGTTATGTAAAAGTAGATTTTCTTGCTCATCGTTACTTTGGTTTGTTTTAGCAATTGAACGAGCATCTAGCAGGCGTTTACGAGTCCGCTTCAGTGCTGCAGCTGGATCGTGCGACAGTAAGTCTTCTCCTTTGCTCTTGACCATTTGTTGAATAACTTCAGTCTCTGCTTCATCAGGCTTCTCTGCCGCAACTTTAGCAACTCGGTTGAACTGAGCCGTAGTAAGGCCAACAATATCTTCTTGTGCTAGCCCCGCGCTCTCTACAGCTTTGTGTTTGCGAATAGCTGAATTGATACTTGATGGTGTTGCGTTTAATTGCTCTGAGACTTCTTTTATGGCTTCAGAGCGAGCGACGAATTTTGCATCATGTTGTCTTTTCTTATGTGACACGTCACTAGAATTGTCATTCTGGGCTTGAACCTGATTTTGAACTTCTAGTTTAGTTGTTTTAGTTTGTAGCTTTTTCTTTGTTAAAAGGTTTACACGCTGAGTTATGTGTGCTGCTTTTTCTGACGGAGATAGCTCGTTACGGAACAGGTTTTCATCGATTTCAATCAGTGTTAATGAGTCGGGGTCGTTTACATTCCCCATCTCAGTAACCACGACTTGCCCACGCCCTAATAATTGGTGAGCAGCGACACGGTGCAACCCTGCTACTAACTTGCCATTATTAGTGATAGGAGCATTGATCATTCCGATTTCTTTGATCGATTGCGCAAGTTCCTCTACTTTAATTGGATCTAGTTTACGCAGGCGTGTGCCTGTCGATGCTAAAAGCTTCTCTACATTCATGATAGGCATTAAAGTTCCCCTTTAGTTGCTTGAGCTGATAGCTCCTCAAATTTAGCCAAACGGTCGTGGCGATGACTGCCGGCGTTTTCAATAGGCCACCCACGCGCAACGTGTACTGTACGTTTATTGATGCCGTGACGAACAAATAAAGCGAGCCAGTGAGCGAACTTTAAATCATATGGGGCGTAGCCAATGTCATTTGCTAAATGGCAGATGGCATCAAATGCCTCTCGGTAAAGATCACCGTTCTTTTGAATGTGCGAGTTGATTTGTTGTTGAGTAACTTTAGTTTCGACGTTGTACTGCGAACCATATTCTCGTACGAATAAAAACATAGTGGCTTCTTGAGCTTGCTCTACAGCACGCCCAACGCTGCCTCGTTGGAAGCCGTGTTTACGTGGAAAGCCCTCGAAGATGCGTTTTAGATCATTCGTCATAACTCCTCGAGTCGCACCATTGAACGCTTTACCATTCACGTCAGCAGCAGCCCCAACTATGAATGGAATACGAAACTCTTTAGTAGCGTCGCGTGAAACTATATTGCATGACGCGGTAAGACGTGAATATCCGTCAACAGTTTGAAAGTTTTGATTGAGAACTATTGGGAATGCACCGTTGTATCCCTCACTAATAATTGAATTCTCAAGGTACTCTATATATTCATCTTCAACAGCTTGGCTTTGTTGACGCATCGATTGGACTGTTTCCAAAGAATCAGTATTTAGAACTATAGTACCTATTTCGATTCCACCCCAGATTGGAGATTCTTGAGTTAGAACGTGGTTCATGTTTAGTTTTCTCCAGCTCATTCGAGCATTTAAGTTTATTCGGTTTGTTTGAGAGTTGGCTTGTATTGGATACAAAAACGACAGTTAAGCGTTTTTTAACTTTGAACGCTTTTCTTTAACAAGTTGCATGTAACAAGCTTGGAATTCTGGCGTAACTCTGTGGTCTCGGTTACCTTGCAAATAGCGAGTCTCATAGTTGAACTCACTTTCGCCGCTCAGTTGACAGGCGCGTAGACCCATTTCAATACTTTCTTGGCTTACTGTTGGGTATGTTTCTGCTAGACGTCCAACACGCAGCCATATGAACTCTTCACCAGCTTCTTGCTCGGACTTAATCGTGATACTGCTAGCATCGTAGGTCATTACTGTAGTTCCTCAATCAAGGCTTCTAGACTTTCTATGCTTATTGTCGCTTTTTTCCCTATTCGCGTGATGCCAAATTTATTTTCGAGGTCAGTTAATGTCAGTAAGTTTTGGGTAAAGTCACCTTCCCAAACATCAACTCCAAGTTCCTTTAGTTCATTACGCAGAACTCGAATTATCTCTACTTCTTTGTAGACCTCACGATTAAGAACTCCACTGTGGCTTTTTAGTGTCATTTTAAGAAGTTCTAAACGTGCAATGATCTCGTCATCAGACCGATTCAAAGCTTTGTCCCCAAAGCCATCTTCCAGCGACTTCACGCTGATTTGCTCCGGACACAATGACGTCATTTGGTCTGCGAACATTTCACAGAGCATCATATTTTCGGTTTTTGACCATTCTCCATTATTTAACGATTGCTCAGTGCTTACAGTATTCCCCTTTTTTATTAGTGGGTTGATCGAAACTGAATTTGTGAATGGTACGAATTCTTCGTTTTTGTCTGCTTTAACCGAATTAAGAATCTTAAAACTATTAAGACTATTTCCATTTACCATCGAGACTACTTGATGAAGTTTCTTATATTGGTAGTGTTTGATTTGAACTCTATGTTGTGGACGCCCTACTGAAGGAGCACCATAGGTAGCAATAAGATCGACTTTTGTATTTTGGTATGTGACCTCAAATTGTCCTTTTGCTGGTTGTTCGTCTACCAAACGAATATCTGCACCGGTGAAATAATAGGCGATAGCTCTAGTTAGATATTTCAGGATATCGGCTTGGTTTTTTATTTCTTTCATTGCGTATGGTCTCATTCTTTTGTTGGATAGCGTTTATGTTTACTTAAAGTTTGTCGTGAGATTCCCGGTATAAAAGTGAGTGAAGGTCGCAACTTTCACTCCTTTGCTTCTATTACTTTCGATTGTCCTATTCGCTACGGGCAATCGATGAAAACGCACATTTTGCTTACACACAAAGCTATGAATATAAAGTGTCAATTTCTAAGTAGCACTGCCATGTACGCCGTACTGTATGGTTGATATATTAGGTATGAGGTACTGTATATGCAAGTATTTTTTTCATATTAGCTATGGTTTGTTTTAAGGTTATGATTCCTAAGGGATTAATTTTTTGCGCTTCAGATTTAATTGTGATGAATATCAATGACTAGCTTTCAAGGTGTGCAGAGTTCGTAAGGAATTGAAAATTAAATTCATCTAATGTTTGCGTGTGAGAATTTATATCACCAATTACTGTGGTATTTGCGACAGGTCAGACTCAGGCCACTTCCCAATGCTTGAGCAACCTGAGCAGTTCAACACAACGTTGATGAAAGCGG
>NZ_MCYD01000947.1:0-1520 GCF_002876325.1 Vibrio sp. 10N.261.52.A1 | reverse complement strand
ACATAAATACCTTCTTCTTTGTTATCCCAGTATTTGTTGTCAAATGGGCGCTCAGTCGCGTCTTCTTGCGTTACATCGTATTGAAGTGCTGTAAGCTTCGCTTTGATCTCTGCATCAGACGGTTTTACGTATGTTTTAGCATTCGCTGTCGCATTTTTACTGTCGATGATCTGACGTAGTGTTTTAGGGTTATCCTTTCTATCATCACCGAAGATTTTATCTAAATACTGATCACGACCTGAAGCGTAGCGGTAGTAGTTGTAACGAACCTTACTCTTCTTGTAATAATCTTGGTGGTAATCTTCTGCTGGCCAAAACTTCTCAAATTTGATCAGTTCTGTTTTTAGTGGTGCACCAAAGATTTGAGTCTTGTCGACCTCCATCATAAAGCTTTGAGCAACGTCTTTTTGCTCTTGGTTATGGTAGAAAATGGCAGGTCGATATTGCGGACCACGGTCTACGAATGACCCTTTGTCATCGGTTGGATCGATATGTCGGAAGAATTGGTCAAGAACCTGTTCATAGCTAACAATATCAGGGTTATAGGTCACGTTGATCACTTCGATGTGACCAGACTTACCTGAAGAAACTTGTTTGTAGGTTGGGTTTTCTAGCACGCCACCAGAATAGCCAGAGACAACGTCCGTTACGCCTTTTAGTTTCTCTAGGTCAGACTCTGTACACCAAAAACAACCACCCGCGAGTGTCGCGATTTCACTTTTCCCTGAATTAGCCGTTTTATCCATTGTATTGGCAGTGCCAGTTTGGCTGACAAACAACGAAATCAGTGGTAGTGCAACCACGAGTGATACCAATATTTTAGATAATTTATTCATAGATACCTCATCTTGACGTTCTTTTTCATTCGATTTTGAATGTACGAATAGAGACAGGTTTTAGATGGAAAAAATTGCACCATTCATGAAAAAAATATGTGTTAGAGAAAATCTTGCTCATGAATGCCGCCAGTAGTAGGGTGTCGGTACTAACAATAAATAATAGACAGTGATGGCGGTTATCGGTCATCTAAGGAACAGCATGCAAGCAGAAGTTAAATGGGTCGAAGGTTTTAAATTCCTGGGTCAATCTCAATCAGGCCACTCTATTGTTATGGATGGCAGCGGTGGTGCAACGGCGCCAAGCCCGATGGAAATGGTCCTTATGGCCGCTGGTGGTTGTAGCTCTGTTGATGTGGTAGATGGATTGAAATCTGCTGGTCAAAACATTACAGGCTGTAACGCAAAACTTGAAACTACACGTCGTGAAACTGCGCCAAAAATCTTTACCGCGATTAACATCCACTTTGAAGTATCAGGTGACAACCTTGATCCTGAGTTGGTTGCAAAAGTATGCGCTGATTCATTAGAAAAATACTGTTCAGTGTGCCTAATGCTAGGTGCAGGCGTAGAAATGACGCACAGCTGGGAAATTATTTAATTCTGAGTAAATTCCTGCGCATTAGAATTAGACCGCTAGCTTCAATGTCAAACAGATATAAAAAAGGGCGGAGCACTTAATAG
>NZ_MCYD01000946.1:0-2303 GCF_002876325.1 Vibrio sp. 10N.261.52.A1 | reverse complement strand
GGGTGTGATCAGTTTTATTGGATTGATTGCGCCAAACATCGCGAGACATTTGGGCTTTTTAAAGGCGAAATCTGAACTCATCGCAAGCTGCGTGTTAGGTGCACTGTTGCTTTGTGTGACCGACAGCTTGGCGATTTTCTTGGCGCAATGGTCTTTGGATATGATTCCAACAGGAACGGCAACCGCGGTGGTTGGTGCTCCAGCTTTGATCATTATTGCTCGCAAACAAATGTCTGCCCAAGATCAAATGTTTTTCTCGATGCCTAAAGGGCCGAGGTCTATTTCACCTTTGGCTTATTTCTTGTTGGGCTCGATGATCTTTGGTTTGTTGGCGTTAAGCACGCTGTCACAGCCATCTTCTGATATGGGGTATTTTGTTATCCCAGACGCATTTGAATGGTCGATTCGCTGGCCGAGAATATTAACCGCAATATTCGCTGGTGGCGGCCTAGCAGTGGCGGGTGTGATTTTACAAAGATTGGTCTACAACCCGCTCGCAAGCCCGGACATTCTGGGTGTGTCGGCAGGTGCGGTTCTGGCGTTGATATTCAGTAGCCTGTTTATGGGATACTCGATTCATTCGCTAAGCCCTTGGGTTGCTTTCTTAGGCAGCGCGATTGCACTCTGTATATTGCTATTTCTTGGCAAGAAGCATCAGTTCGCCCCTTCGATATTGATCCTTACTGGTATTTCGCTGACCGCGGTATTGGAAGCTTTGGTGCAATTCTCTTTAACGCGAGTGGGAGAGGGAAAATACATCTTATTGGCTTGGTTGGCAGGATCTACGTATCGTGTTGAACCTGAAGCTGCAATGATAATGGTTATCGTGATCACCGTTTGTATTGGCATAGCTTTACTGTTGAGTCGTTGGGTGACATTAATTGCGACTGGTCGTCAGTTTGCAAGTGCAAGAGGGCTTAACATCAACATCGCCTATGTGGTTCTATTGTGTATTGTCGCGATTTTATGTTCGATGGTCACAACCACCATGGGGCCGGTCGCTTTTGTTGGTCTACTGGCTCCACATATTGCGGCGATGGTGGGTGCTCGCTTGGTTCGTGAACAGATCATCTTATCGTTTTTGATTGGTGCGGCATTGATGTTATTTGCTGATTGGTTAGGGCAAGTGGTGGTGTTCCCAGCGCAGCTTGCAGCAGGGACGTTAGTTTCCATTATTGGTGGCAGTTATTTCATTTTCTTGTTACTGAAATCTCGAACAACATAGCTTCTGCTCATGACCTAAAGCCACTGGTATTCAAAGCTACTGGCAATCAAAGCTATGAATAAAAAAGCAGTGAGTGGAGCGATCCATCACTGCTTTTTTGTTGGAGTCGTTTGTGCAAAGAGGAGGTGTTAAGCAACACAGGTCTCGCTTCTTAATGTGCAAGTTTGGCATATGTTAATAAAATGTATAACCTAAAGGTCTGACCACTCATAAGGTAGCCACCATGCCAAACCTCGATCGTATTACTTGTTCTATCGATGAAAACCAAATTGCGACGGTTGTTTTGAATCGACCCGATAAGCTGAATGCTATTGATATGGCAATGTTCCAAGGTGTGAACAACATGGTCAATAAATTGAAAAAGAACACCGAGATTCGAGCTGTAATAGTGAAGGGCGAGGGACCTGAGTTTTGTTCAGGGCTTGATGTGAAGTCTTTGCTGACCAGTAAATCTGGCGCGATGAAGCTATTGCTCAAATGGTTACCAACATTACCAAACGCCGCACAACGCTTTTCATTGGGTTGGCGAGACATTCCATGCCCTGTCATTTTTGCGATTCATGGTCGGTGTTGGGGAGGCGGTCTGCAATTGGTCAGTGGCGGTGACTTTAGAATTGCTAGCTCTGATGCGAACTTCTCGATACTGGAAGCAAAGTGGGGGCTAATTCCAGACATGGGAGGCGCCATAGCCTTTAGAGAGCTGATGCGTAAAGATCACACCTTAGAAATGGCGATGACGGCCAAAGTGATCGACTGTGAAACCGCGAAAGAATATGGGTTGGTGACCAAGATTGCTGAAGACCCCTACGCTGAAGCCTATGCCTTGGCACTTGAGTGCGCGAATCGGTCACCAGATGTTGTCGCTGCTAATAAGAAACTCTACAACAAGACTCGGTGGTCAAGCCCGGGTATGACTGTGTTCTACGAGACCTGGTATCAGATAAAGGTTGGGTTAGGTAAGAACAGGGCGATAGCAGCACAGCGTGAAATTCATCCCGATAAGCCACGCTCTTACTTAGCAAGAAAGTTCAAATAACGCTTGTACAGGAATAATCGATATTCCCTTTGTTTATGGGGA
>NZ_MCYD01000945.1:0-2717 GCF_002876325.1 Vibrio sp. 10N.261.52.A1 | reverse complement strand
GTATTAAATAGATAATACGAGTAAAACTCATATGCTTAAACCTTTATGCACGTCGAGTTCATTTCTTGCTTGTAAAATAAGGTCGCAGACTTCACGTACTGCACCGTGACCACCATTGATGGTTGTCACATAGTTTGCTCGCTGTACAAGTAGCGGGTGACCATCTGCTACACAAACCTTCAAGCCAACTTTTTCCATTACCGGCCAGTCGATCAGGTCATCGCCGATGTAACCAGTGTTCTCAGGATTAACAGAAAGCTTATCGCAAATGTCTTGGTAAGCCTTAACTTTATCGTCTTGGCCTTGATAAATAAGTTTGATACCGAGAGCTGTCATTCGATTTTCAACAATCTGAGATTTACGGCCTGTGATGATTGCGATTTCAATGCCCGCGTTCATCAGTGATTTGATGCCGTAACCGTCACGAGTGTGAAAGGTTTTCAGCTCTTCACCATTGTTGCCCATGTAGATACGACCATCAGAGAATACGCCGTCTACATCGCAAATTAGGAGTTTGATGTCTTTTGCGATAGCAAATACATCTGAGTCAACAGTGCCGTAGAGAGTTTCGACTGTCTGTGTCATTACATTACTCCAGCTTTCAATAAATCATGCATGTTTAGAGCACCAACTAGTTTGCCATCTTGGCATAGCATCAAGCCATTGATGCTTTTAGCTTGCATTAAGTTTAAACCCTCAACCGCAAGCATGTTCGGATCGGCAACCGTAGGGTTTAGCGTCATCACATCGCCAATTTGAGTGCTATGAATATCAACGCGTTTATCTAAGATACGGCGTAAATCACCATCGGTAAAAATACCGGCCATTTGACCATCCTGATCAACGATGGCCGTCATGCCCAAGCCTTTCTGAGATATCTCTAGTAAAGCATCTCTTACTAGAGCATCAGGTGCAACGACAGGGAGTGCATTGCCTGTGTGCATGATGTCGTCTAGTTTCAATAGTAGCTGACGACCTAAAGCGCCACCTGGGTGAGATAGGGCAAAGTCTTGAGCCGTGAAGCCTCGAGCTTGTAAAAGTGCAACGGCTAATGCATCACCCATTACTAGGGTAGCAGTGGTGCTGGTTGTTGGGGCTAAACCTAGCGGACACGCTTCTTCCGGCACCGAAATTTGTAAATGGATATCAGACAAGGTCGCCATATTCGATGCAGGCTTACCTGTCATGCTGATGATCTTGATGTTCAAACGCTTCAACACAGGAAACAAGCTAAGAATTTCACCTGATTCACCTGAGTTCGAAATTGCAATCACGATATCACCCGGTTCGATCATGCCTAAGTCACCGTGTGCCGCTTCACCTGGGTGAACGAAGAAAGCTGATGTACCCGTACTTGCTAGCGTTGCTGCGATTTTGTTGCCGATATGACCGGATTTACCCATGCCCATCACAACCACTTTACCCTTGTTGTTTAGGATTAAGTCGCAAGCTTTGCAAAAATCATCATTAAAATATTGGTCCAATTGAGTGAGACCTGCAACTTCAGTTTCCAAAACTTGTTTGGCAACACTGCGATAATCAAATGGCTGAGACATCAAATACTCCAAGCACGGAAAGTTAAGTCAACAATTAAGCCGACATGTTCATTAGTAGGTAGCTTTGGTAAGCCACGAACGTCACGATTAACACGCCACCTTCAATACGATTCACACTGCGTGATTTACCTAGCGCCATCACAACAAGTAGCAGAGATACACCTAGCATTACCCAGAAGTCACGACCCATCGCAAATTCGCTCAAGATAGAAGGGTTTAGGATGCCTGGAATACCCATAACAGCCAGAATGTTGAATACGTTTGAGCCAATGATGTTACCCACGGCCATATCGTCTTCGCCTTTCATTACACCTGCAAGTGATGCAGCAAGCTCAGGTAGACTCGTACCAACGGCAATAATGGTTAAACCAATCACAAGGTCGCTCATGCCGAAGAACTTAGCGATGATCACGGCATTATCAACCAGCATATCAGCGGCTAAAGGAAGGATGATAAGACCAATTACTACCCACATTGCAGCTTTCGGGTTACTAACGCCCTCTGGAATCTCTGATTCTTGTTCATCAAGAAACGCATCGCCGTTCTTTTTCTCACTGCGGCTGATTTGCAGCATGGCAAACAAAAACGCACCGAATAGAACAAATAGCAATACGCCTTCGTAGAAACCTAAGTGGTTATCCCAAAGCAGTGCGCCAGCTAGTAAAGTGACACCAATCATGAGTGGTAGTTCACGGCGAATCACAGCGGAGCTGATTGATAGCGGCTTGATAAGCGCAGTGATACCTAAAATTAGTGCAATGTTGGCAATGTTTGAGCCTAAAACATTTCCGACCGCAGTATCTGTTTTGCCATCAAGTGCAGCGGTTGCAGAAACCATCATTTCTGGAGCTGAAGAGCCCATTGCAAGAATCGTCATACCGATAACTAATGGTGAGATACCGAAGTTGCGAGCAAGAGCTGCGGCGCCGTAAACCAGCTTATCTGCACTCCACACCAAAAAACCTAGACCGATAATAAGAAACGCAATCGCTTCAAGCATGATGATTCCTAAAAAATTAATAAAAAACGGAGAATTAACCGCTAATTTTGACCTGTTGGTAGATAAAAGGGAAGTCACTCAGCAAATTAATTACCACTTAGCGACTGAGAAAGAGATCTGAAAAGATAATTTTCTAATGCTTTCAAATCCCTGCATAGATT
>NZ_MCYD01000944.1:0-4945 GCF_002876325.1 Vibrio sp. 10N.261.52.A1 | reverse complement strand
TTTGTAGTAGAGAGATGTCAGCAATCTGTAGGAACAGGTTACGTAGGTTATTCAGTAGTGTCAGACGGTTCTTCTTAAGTGCTTCGTCATCAGCCATAACCATTACGTTATCGAAGAACGCATCAACAGGCTCACGTAGAGCTGCTAGCTTGCTTAGGGCTTCTTGGTAGTTACCTGTCGCGAATGCTGGCTCTAGTGCTTCTGTCATTACAGCAACGTTTTCAGCCAGTGCTTTCTCTGCATCTTCTTGAAGAAGTGCTAGATCGATATCTGCTGCTAGCTCACCATCGAATTTCGCAAGGATGTTACCTACACGTTTGTTCGCTGCTGCTAGTGCTTCTGCCGCTTCTAGTTCACGGAAGTGAGAAACCGCTTTAACACGTTGGTCAAAGTCAGTTGGCTTAGTTGGACGGTTAGCTAGTACTGCCTGGATGATATCCACGCTGAAACCAGCATCTTGGTACCATGCGCGGAAACGACCTAGCATGAAGTCGATAACGTCAGCTTCTACGTTGTCGTTGGTTAGCTTGTCGCCTAGTAGTTCTTTCGCTTTTGCGATCAGATCTGTTAGGTCTAGGTTGTAGCCGTTTTCAACGATAATACGTAGTACACCTAGTGATGCACGACGTAGAGCAAATGGGTCAGAACCTTTTGGAGCCTGGCCAATACCGAAGATACCTACGATAGTGTCTAGCTTGTCTGCCATTGCTACTGCAGAAGAAATGCCAGTGCTTGGTAGGTCATCACCTGCGAAACGAGGCATGTACTGCTCGTAAAGTGCTAGTGCAACTTGCTCGTCTTCACCATCGTGAGTCGCGTAGTGCATGCCCATAACACCCTGAGTATCCGTGAATTCGAATACCATAGAGGTCATTAGGTCACATTTCGCTAGTAGACCTGCGCGCTTAGATTTCTCAACGTCAGCATCGATCTGCTCAGCAATATAGCCAGCAAGCTCTGTGATGCGGTCTGTTTTGTCTTTGATAGTACCAAGCTGCTTCTGGAAGATAGCTTGGTCTAGTTCTGGAAGACGGTCGATTAGAGGACGCTTACGGTCTGTGTTGAAGAAGAATTCAGCATCAGCAAGACGTGGGCGTACAACCTTCTCGTTACCTTCGATAACATGGCGAGGCTCTTTAGACTCAATGTTTGATACGAAGATAAAGTTAGGAAGTAGTTTCTTGTTTTCATCGTAAACAGGGAAGTATTTTTGGTCACCCTTCATGGTGTAAACCAAAGCTTCAGAAGGAACTTTTAGGAACTCTTCTTCAAACTTAGCTGTTAGTACTACTGGCCATTCAACCAGAGACGTTACTTCTTCAACAAGGTCATCTTCTAGGTCAGCTTTACCGCCAACCGCTGCTGCTGCTTTTTGCGAATCAGCTAGGATGATTGCCTTACGCGCTTCGTAATCTGCCATTACTTTACCGCGCTCTTCTAGGATCGCTGGGTATTGCTCTGCAGAATCGATAGTGAACTCTTGTTCACCCATGAATCGGTGACCACGGATAGTGCGGCCAGATGCTACGCCTAGAATCTCACCTTCGATAAGGTCAGCGCCCATTAGCATAGTCAGTGTTTTAACCGGACGGATGAACTGAGTCGTCTTGTTACCCCAGCGCATTGGCTTAGCGATAGGCAGGTTACCTAGAGCTTTAGCCGCTAGCTCAACAACGATTTCAGACGTTGCTTGGCCTTTTACTTCTTGTTTGAAAAGAAGCCACTCGCCTTTGTCTGTTACTAGACGGTCAGCTTCTTCAACCGTGATGCCGTTACCACGAGCCCAACCTTGAGCAGCTTTTGTTGCGTTGCCGTCAGCATCGAATGCTACAGAAACTGCAGGGCCGCGTTTTTCAACAACTTTGTCTTCTTGGCCTTCAGCCAGTGCTGCTACTTTAAGAGCAAGACGACGAGGTGCTGCGTACCACTTCACGCCTTCGTGCGCTAGGTTTGCGCCTTTAAGCTCAGCTTCGAAGTTTGCTGCGAATGCTTCTGCTAGAGTGCGAAGTTGCGTTGGTGGTAGCTCTTCAGTACCTAGTTCAATTAGAAATTCTTTAGCCATGATTACTTCTCCTCGTCCTTCTTGCACATTGGGAAGCCAAGTGCTTCACGTGATGCGTAGTATGCTTCAGCAACTGATTTAGTTAGGTTGCGAATACGAAGGATGTAACGTTGACGCTCTGTTACAGAGATAGCTTTGCGCGCATCAAGGATGTTGAATGCGTGGCCTGCTTTTAGAATGCGCTCGTAAGCTGGAAGCGGAAGTGGCTTCTCAAGCTCAAGTAGCTCTTTACACTCTTTTTCACACTGGTCGAAGAAACCGAATAGGAAATCTACGTCTGCGTGTTCGAAGTTGTACGTTGATTGCTCAACTTCGTTTTGGTGGAAGATGTCACCGTAAGTTACGTTAGAGCCGTCTGGTGCAACGTTCCATACTAGGTCGTAAACTGAGTCTACTTCCTGGATGTACATTGCTAGACGCTCGATACCGTAAGTGATCTCGCCTGTTACAGGCTTACACTCAAGGCCGCCAACCTGTTGGAAGTAAGTAAACTGAGTTACTTCCATGCCGTTTAGCCATACTTCCCAACCAAGACCCCATGCACCTAGTGTTGGGTTTTCCCAGTTATCTTCAACGAAGCGAATGTCGTGAACAAGTGGGTCAACACCAAGAACCTCTAGTGAGCCTAGGTACAACTCTTGGATATTGTCTGGCGATGGTTTTAGCGCTACTTGGAATTGGTAGTAGTGCTGAAGACGGTTAGGGTTTTCACCGTAACGGCCATCAGTAGGACGACGTGAAGGTTGTACGTAAGCTGTAGACATTGGCTCTGGGCCAAGTGCTCGTAGACATGTCATTGGGTGAGAGGTGCCTGCACCTACTTCCATATCTAGAGGTTGAACAATGGTACAACCGTTTTGAGCCCAGTAATCCTGCAGCGCGAGGATCATTCCCTGGAAGGTTTTGATATCGTATTTTTGCATAGTCAGGTTCGCGCGATTCTTTTAAATGAATGAGAAAAATAACCTCTGAGTATACCGAGATATTCGTAAAGCGAGTAGGGGTAATCTTGTTTAATTAGTGGTCTAAAATGTCGTTTAATGGATTTTTTTGCCTTTAATGTTTGTTTTTCGGTGCAAGTAGATATTTTGATAAGTTTGACACTTGTTTTTGACTACGTGGGTGATTAGAATCTCGCGGTCTTTGGGGAGTAGCTTACTTGTTCATATCCTAGTGAATGAGTTCGTTCGTCAACATAATTGATGCAAAATCATCATGGCGTTCGAGGCAACCACCACCTTGGTGGCGCTTAGCAAGACCTTAGACAAGCATCGTGAACCGGGATGGGGCGCGAGGTTTGTCTTTGGTTAAATATAATAATCTCCATCCCAAATGAGCATGTCGTGAGCGTTTTAGCAATTTCAATTACAACTGTCGCCTTAGCCGAGATCGGCGATAAGACCCAGTTGTTATCTCTTTTATTAGCCAGTCGATATCGAAAGCCGATACCTATCATTGCGGCTATCTTCTTTGCCACCATAGCCAATCATGCTCTTGCCGCATGGCTCGGTGTGGTTGTCGCTGATTACTTATCGCCAGAAGTTTTAAAGTGGGTGCTGGTGGTCAGTTTTATTGCAATGGCGGGCTGGATTCTGATTCCCGATAAGCTCGATGATGATGAACAGATCTCAAATCGTGGCCCTTTTGTCGCCAGTTTCATTGCGTTTTTTATCGCTGAAATTGGTGATAAGACTCAGATTGCGACTTCTATTCTAGGGGCGCAATACGCCGATGCTTTGGCGTGGGTAATTCTGGGTACAACCATAGGCATGTTGCTAGCGAATGTACCTGTTGTGATCATTGGTAAGCTGTCGGCAGACAAGATGCCACTCGATCTGATTCGTAAGATTACAGCCCTGTTATTTGTCGGTTTGGCTATCGCTGCTGCGTTCTACTCATGAGTGTTTTGAGTCTTATTATACTCAACCAGTGGAGTAATGTGTTGTAGGTCATACTCTTACAGTATTGTGGGGTTTATCGAGCGAATGGACATATAACTGTCATACTTGTCATGATATTTTAATCTTGTGAGTTAAGAACACGAGGGCATGATTATGTTGACGCGTTATATGGGTATTACTCCACAAAGCCAAAGCTATCTATTTACCTTTGGTCTTGCACTTACACTATTAGGCATGGTGCTGACGGACATGTGGTTACCAATGGTCGCCGGCGCTATGATCATGACTGGACTTGCAGTTGAGGCTTGGATTCGAGTCGCGCATATTATTCCTATGCGTAAAGACATCCGAGCGTTACAACAACAGCTTGATTATCTGCAAACTAAGTCTAGAGATGAATAAACAAAAAGCCGCTGGTACTCTGAGTTCTGCTTAAGAACATAAGGTACCAGCGGCTTTTTTTGATGTTTGATTCTCGGTGGGGCGTTACGCCTCCAATCCCTTTTTGATCAAATACTGGTATGGCAGCGTTTCTGTCTCTTGGCCTACCAACTGGTGATCCATGAATCGACAAAAGCTCGGGATATCTCGAGTGGTCGACGGATCGTCAGCTTTTACCAGTAACACATCGCCATCCTGCATGTTTCTAATTGTCTTCCTGACCATCATTACTGGCTCTGGGCAACGCAGGCCTTCAGCTTCTAAAGTATGGGTTGCCAGTTCAGGTTTGAATGTCATGGTTTGTATCTCTATATCTATCTAACGTGTGAATAATACGTCTGCAGAAAAAATATGCAATAAGTGCTTGGCAAACAGAATCATTTCCTATAACTTAGTTAACAAGTTGATAACAACTTGAAGCAAAGGCAACTAGCTAAGGAGTGGCGATGTTGACAGGATTAGATAGATTAACAATTTATTCGGTTCTCTGTTTTATTTCTTTTTGTGCGTTAGTTTTACGCTCATCGACAGAGACCTCACT
>NZ_MCYD01000943.1:0-3995 GCF_002876325.1 Vibrio sp. 10N.261.52.A1 | reverse complement strand
TTTTCTGATCCAGCAGTGAAAGTTCGGATAGCCTCCAAGGTAATAGATTCAAAAGATAGCTTTGCTTTTGCTAAAGTCAAAGATGAAGTAGTCCTTAGGCATAAAGAGAACGCAAAAACTTGCATAAAAGCGAAGTTTCTAGAAACTAACAATGGGATATTTGTTCTCAATATTCAGGGATATACAGTTGCTTCTGAAAAACCTCATAATGCCAGTTTTTCCTTTATTGGCGATGAAATAGGTAAATTGACGGAATTCATTTCTAACATTCAGTCCATAAACTTGCAGAGTTATTCATCTGTAAATATTACGGATGAAGAACTTCGTAAAATTGCGCTTTCAAACAATCAAGCGAAAACACTTTTTCATGACAATCAAGAGTTGTTTGCAGAAGTTGTACGATCTGAAGTGACCAAACAAGATCTAGTAGCTGTGGGGTATCGCAAGAAACAACTTGAGGTCTTCGACAAATTATTATCATCTGCGGAATATTTTGATGGTATTAAACAATCAAAATCTTGGTCAAATGAAGCTCTCTGGCAGAAGTATTTTGAAAAGAATCCATGGATTTTCGGGTATGGGTTGGGCTATCTATTCTTATCTTCTTTAGACGACAAAAAGTTGGAACAAGTTGTTCAGGGCTACAGTGTGGGCTCTAGTGGTAAAAGAGTTGATGCGTTAATGAAAACAAAAGGAATCATATCCAATCTTTGCTTCGTTGAGATTAAGACTCACAAAACCGGACTTCTCGATAATACACCTTATCGGTCTTCATGTTGGGCTCCTTCCCGTGAGTTGGCTGGGGCTGTTGCACAAGTTCAGGGAACTGTTGCATCTGCAGTCGAGACATTATCCAATAAAGTAGCTTTGACAGATGTACATGGGAATCCCACGGGTGAGGAAGCTTTTAATTTTCAACCGAAATCCTATTTAGTTGTAGGTAATCTTGATGAGTTTGTTGGTGATCATGGGGTAAACAAAGACAAACTGCGATCATTTGAACTGTATAGAAAAAACATAACCAACCCTGAAATAATTACATTTGATGAGCTTTACGAGAGGGCTAGGTTTATCGTTAACCACAATGACAGCTAACAATCTGTTTAAGAGTGATTCACAACGCGTGGCATTTTTACTATGCGTTGAGTTTTGTGTTTAAGGTGGTATGCGGTGGCTTTGGTATTGCGTTCCTCAGCTTAACAGGGCGTTATAAAACTTAGCAGGGAATTAAATGAATAGTAGTTTTAAAAATCCAATTGAAGAGTTAATTCATTCTACTGTTAGAATTGAATGCGATTTAGGAAATGGTGCGACTTCTACGGGGTCCGGCTATTTTTACTTATTTTTTGATGATGAGGATAAGAAAGTACCAGTTATTGTTACTAATAAACATGTTGTTCAAGGAGCGGTAAAAGCAAGTATAAATCTGACTAAGTCTGATGTTGGAAGACCTAAACTTGGAGAGTTTAGTACGTTTGTGATTGATGATTTTGAAAATCAATGCATTTTTCACAGTGAGAGCAACGTAGATCTAGCGATATTCCCAATTGCTCCTTTGCTCTCCCAGGCGGAGGCTTCGGGAGATGAGTTTTACTATGTACCTTTAGGTAAGAGTGCCATTGCAACAACTGAATTGCTTTCGACCTTATCCTCAATGGAAGATATTGTGATGATTGGTTACCCAAATGGGATTTGGGACGCAATACACAATTTACCCATCATTCGTCGTGGAATTACAGCAACTCACCCCAAGCTGGATTATAACGGTAAACCAGAATTTGTTATTGATGCAGCTTGTTTCCCTGGCTCTAGTGGCTCTCCAGTTTTCCTAGCTAATCTTGGGTCTTTTGTTGATGCGAGTGGGGCACTTTGTGCGGGAAATCGTGTTGCGTTTTTAGGCACGCTATATGCTGGTCCTGTTCAGAAAGCTACAGGTGAAGTTGAGGTAGTTGAAGTTCCAACAGATACAAAAGCCATATCTAAAACTGATCTCATGCTGAATCTTGGGTACGTCATACATGCCTCAAAATTGCTGGACTTTGAAGAGAAAATCAGAGATTTAATAACTCCTAAAGCCTTTGTATCAAGGAACTCACCATGCCCATGTGGAAGTGGGGCAAAATTCAGAGCGTGCTGTGGAAAAGTTGTATAACAAACAGTTTAAGAATGATTCGCAACACATGGCATTTTTACCATGCGTTGGTTAAAGTGATTAAGGTGGTATGCGGGGGCTCCGGTATTGCGAGCCTCACACCTTAACAAGGCGTTAAATTTTTTAGTGTTACCATTAATTAAGAGGTAATAATGAGTATTTTAGAAGAAGCAAGAGAATCATTCGAACGGATGCAAAGTTTTGATGCGCAAACTCTTGCAAGGTCTAGTGAATTAGGGCAACACTTCGATTTTTCAAAAGCTGTTGAGCCTGCTGCTAAAGTTATTCGGTTATATAGGCAGTTGTCGTTGTCAGCTTTAGATGACTTTCCTGATTCAATGCTTAACCAATTAAAAAGTCAATCTGATGCAGATTATAGCCGCTTTGAGCAAGCATTAAATTTTCAACCAAATAATATCGATAATCCAAGTGGTAATAGAGATTCAATTATTTCTAAAATTGAAGCTGCTTATGATGGAGCTTTTAATCGTCTATACCCTTTTATTTCCTATGGTGTAAGTAAGTCTGTAGATTTCCAGCGAATGGAAAATGATGCGCGAGCAATGCTACAGTCGGTAAAAGATAACGCAGGTAAAATAACAGAAGATTTAGCCCTTCATCAGGAACAAGCTCAGGATGTGTTGGCAGATGTTCGCAAGGTTGCTGCCGAACAGGGTGTGTCACAACAGGCAATATATTTTAAAGATGAAGCTGAAGCTCACGAGACAGCAGCAGAATATTGGAAAACAAAAACAATTCATGCAGCTATAGCTTTGGGAATCTACGCGTTTTGTACGCTATTTATCCATAAACTTGCTTGGTTTAAACCAGAAGATAATTTACAAGCAGTACAGCTGATTACTAGTAAAGTATTAATATTTGGTGTTATTGCATATTTGTTGTTTTTAGCAGCAAAGAATTTCCTATCGCATAAACACAATGCGATTGTGAATAAGCATAGACAGAATGCTCTTATGACTTACAAGGCACTTACTGATGCTGCTGCATCAGAAGAGGCCAAAGATATTGTGCTGAATCACGCGGCATCGTGCATTTTCTCCCCTCAAGATACCGGTTATATCAAAAATGAAAGTGGTTCATCTCAGCAATCAGCAGGTCGTTCAATTATTGAGTTACTACCAAAAACATCGATGAAACTCGACGGATAAAATTTAACAAAGAAATCAAGGTGATGCGTTTGACCCGGCGGTTTTGGTATGGAGTTTAGTGTGCTTTGTTGGTTCAGTGGGGCACACCTTATTGCAGGCATTAGGTAAATCGGAGGAAAAATGAGACCCGGTACAGTATCAAAAATATTATGGCATTTTACGGGTGGTCCTCAGTGGGACTCAGAGTTAAATAAGCAACTAACAGAATTGAAGCCAGCTATGAATGGCTATGAAGCTATGAAATCCATTTTGTCTAGTGGTGAGCTTAGAACTGGAAATTATCATGAAATAGTGAAAGTGATTGTTCCTGAAAAACGTAAGTACAATTATGAAACTAAGTCTTTTGAAATGCTTCAAAATGTACCTGTGACAGTTAAGTCAAATCCTGTTTGTTGTGTGGCGGATATACCACTTCAACATCTCGCTTATCATGCACAAAGGTATGGTAAAATAGCAATAGGCTTCAAAAGAGAATCAATTATCAAAGCAGGCTTTAATCCTGTTATGTACACGTTGGAAAATTCTGCATTGCTAAACTCTATTTATACTGGCTACGACGCAATAGATGAGGTTGACCCATCATGTATTGCGAGTGAAATAGAGTCACTTTCAGGAGAAGTTGAACAGAAACTAGAAGAGCATAATATTGATGATTATGTCGACTTTTCTAGTCC
>NZ_MCYD01000942.1:0-9820 GCF_002876325.1 Vibrio sp. 10N.261.52.A1 | reverse complement strand
GAACATATCTATACTAGATATTAATTCGACAGAATTACCCTACACATAGATAAAACAACCAAAATAAAATGAGGAGTCAGGATGATCATTGGCGTACCTAAGGAAATCAAAAACCACGAATACCGCGTTGGTATGACCCCAGCTAGCGTGAGAGAACTAATCTCACACGGCCACCAAGTTTTTGTTGAAACCAATGCCGGTACTGGTATCGGTTTTTCAGACGATGATTACATCGCTGTAGGCGCATCCATTCTTCCTACTGCTGCTGACGTTTTCGCGAAAGCAGAGATGATTGTAAAGGTTAAAGAACCTCAAGCTGTCGAGCGAGCTATGCTTCGCGAAGGGCAAATATTATTTACTTATTTACCCAACTATTCAATCTATTACTGTCTGTAAGGGTAAGATAATCGAGTTTGCTAACGAATGAGCTTCTTTATTAAGCAAACGTTACCGTTATATAGGCAGTCAGCACTCTTTAATTCACCGTCCAGTGAATCGGTTTGAGACATTGTGAATTTAAGGCTACTCACTTTCCAGGGTAAGCAATAATAATCCGAAACGAAAAAGGCAGACCAAATGGCCTGCCCTTTATTAGTGTCTATCGAATCGTTAGTCTTTCGACATGCAGTTTAGATTCAGTAGCATCAATTCACGCAACGCAACTGAGAACTTAGCAAACTCATGAACAGAACCCACTTTGAATTCGTTCAGGATACTTTCCCAACGGTGAAGCGAAACAGAGTTGCTTTCCATCCACTCATCGAGTGCTTTAATCACATCAAGATCAGAACCACAACCACAGTTAAGTACTTGGCCTGTTAGCTGGCGTTGTTGCCAATCCAGATCTTCTCTGAATGCAGCACGTGCCAATGCTTGCCAGTTGTTATCGACTGCTTGACCATTGATTTGCTTCAAGAACCAGTGCAGAGACAAACGGTCGCCTAGATTGAAGTAAAGCTTAGACGCTTGTTGTACTGTTTTACCCGTTTCACGAGCCACTGTGGATATATCCAGTGCTGAATACAAGCTAGACAGACGCGCTACTGAATTCGCCAATTCTGCGGTTACGCCTTGGTCAATCCATACTTGCGCCATTGCTTGATGTTCTTCTACCTCTGAAGCAACCAGGTTTTCATCCAGTTTCTCAGTAATAGCCACTACATCGCCTTGGTAAAGTTCAACCAGTGCTTTCACAGATTGCTTACCAGTACGATTTCTTAGCAACCAACGAGTCAAACGGCGCAGTGTACGACGTACGTGGTACAGCAACTCATATTGAGCCTGTGAGCTAGAGATGTTATCCAGTTCACGGATGCTCTTAAGCACTTGACCCAAACCATAGATTTCACGTGATGCCGCGTAAGCATTAGCGATATCGACAATGTTTGCGCCCGTCTCTTCTTGCAGACGAGTGATGAAGTTACAACCCATCTCGTTAACCATTTGGTTAGCAAGAGCCGTCGCAATGATCTCTGCACGCAGTGGATGGTTATCCATGTGCTGAGAGTAGTTACGGCGTAACTCAGTTGGGAAGTATTGCATCAATTGTTGAGCATGGAACTCATCATTCGCAATATCATCGCTCACAAGATCTTCTTTCAGAACCATCTTACCGTAAGCGATCAATACAGATAGCTCTGGTCTTGTCAGGCCTTGACCTTGCTTCTCACGCTCTAGCAGAGTTTCGTCATCAGGGATGTATTCTAGGCCGCGATCCAGATACCCTGCTTTCTCCATTGTGTGAATGAAGCGGATTTGCTCTTTAACTAAGCTCACGCCTTGGTGTTCAGTTACCGAAATAGACTCAGCTTGGCAGTACGCGTCATCAAGTACAATCTCACCAACTTCATCTTCCATAGACTCTAGAACTTGGTTACGTTGCTTAACCGTTAGATCACCATTAGACACCAAGCCGTTCAAGAAGATCTTAATGTTCACTTCGTTATCTGAACAGTCAACACCACCCACGTTATCAACAAAGTCTGTGTTCACTCGGCCGCCGGTAAGCGCATATTCAATACGACCCAATTGAGTCATACCCAAGTTACCGCCTTCGCCAACAACTTTTGCTTTCAAATCGCCGCCGTTGATACGCAACACGTCGTTAGCGCGGTCGCCAACATCAGTGTGAGTTTCACTTGAAGACTTAACGTAAGTACCGATACCACCATTCCAAAGTAGATCAACTTCCATAGACAAGATCGCTTTGATCAAATCATTTGGCGCCATTGATGCTTTCTTGGTACCCAACATTTTCTGAATTTCTGGCGTTAGAGAGATAGACTTCGCTCGACGAGAGAAGATGCCACCACCTTGAGAAATCAATTCTTTGTTGTAATCTTCCCAGCTTGAGCGAGGTAGATTGAACAAACGATCACGCTCTACCCAGCTTGATGCTGAATCTGGATTCGGATCAATGAAGATGTGCATGTGGTTAAATGCCGCTTGTAGACGGATGTGCTTAGATAGCAGCATACCGTTACCAAATACGTCACCCGCCATATCACCAACACCGATAGCAGTGAAGTCTGTAGTCTGGCAGTTAATACCCATTTCACGGAAGTGACGCTTAACCGATTCCCAACCACCTTTTGCTGTGATACCCATCGCTTTGTGGTCGTAGCCGTTAGAGCCACCCGAAGCAAACGCATCACCTAACCAGAAGTTGTACTCTTCAGATACTGAGTTCGCTAAGTCAGAGAATGTTGCTGTACCTTTATCGGCTGCAACAACCAAGTACGGGTCATCTTCATCATGACGAACAACGTTCTTAGGTGGGATTACCTCACCTTCAATGATGTTGTCTGAAACGTCTAGTAGTGCACGGATGAAGCGCTTGTAACAGCGTTGACCTTCAGCAAAGATCTCGTCACGGCCAGACATTGTGTGCTGACGTTTACAAACGAAACCACCTTTTGCACCCACAGGTACAATTACCGTGTTCTTAACTTGTTGTGCTTTAACTAGGCCCAGAATCTCAGTACGGAAATCTTCTTGACGGTCAGACCAACGAAGACCACCACGAGCCACTTTACCGCCACGTAGGTGAACACCTTCAATATCTGGTGCGTATACGAAGATCTCAAATGCAGGCACTGGAGCCGGGATATCTGGAATCTCGCTTGGTCTCATTTTTAGAGCCAACCAAGGCTTAGCTTGTTTGTTCTCGTCTACTTGGTAGTAGTTAGTACGAAGCGTTGCAGTGATCATCTCCATGTAGCGACGAATGATACGATCATCATCCAAGCTTTCTACATGATCGAGCTGCTCAGTGATCTTCTTAATAAGATCTTGTTGACCCTTCGCACTGCCCTTCAGTTTCGGATCAAAACGCTTACCAAATAAGCTGACTAGACCTTTCGCTAAATCTGGGTAGTGAGACAAGGTGTCTTCAATGTATTGTTGACTGAATGGGAAACCAACTTGACGCATGTAGCGAGCATAAGCACGTAAAATTGAGATTTCACGACCAGATAGACCAGCACCTAGTACCAAACGGTTAAAGCCATCGCTATCTAATTCACCAGCCCAGATTGCTGCAAATGCTTGTTGGAAAAGATCACGAGCTTCACGAAGATCAATCGTTTGGTCACTCTTATGAAGCATAGAGAAATCTAAGATCCAATAAGTAGTACCGTTAGTCTTACGAACTTCGTATGGTGATTCACCGATAACGCGTAGACCAAAGTTTTCAAGCATTGGCATTACATCAGAAAGGTGAATTGGCTCTGCACTGTGGTAGAACAGTTTTAAGCGTACTGCTTTCGAGTCTGCCGCTTCTTCCTGAGGACGGTAGAAAAGCATACCAAGTTTATTATCTTCACTTAGTGCTTCTAAACGCTCAATATCTGCAACAGCAGAACCTGGCATCATGTCTTCTTTGTACGAACGTGGGAATGCACGCATGTACTCTTTCGACAATGGAAGACCTTTGCTCTCACCGAAGTTTGCAATGATTGATTCAGATAAGCGGTCATCCCACGTAGACGATACTTCCATTAAATTTTGCTCGATTGTTTTCACGTCCACGTCCATGTTGTTGTTATCAACACGAACAATATAGTGTGTTCTTGCCAGAGGGCTTTCAGAGAAATACGTTGTAAATTCAACTTCTTCTTCACAGCCAAAGTATTGCTTCAAGATGCGCTGAGTTTGGCGACGAAGCTCGGTGTTGTAACGATCTTTTGTTACGTAAACCATACAGCTAAAGAAACGGCCAAACGGGTCTTTGCGAACGAACAGACGCAGAAGATCACGATCTTGCATCTGTACGACACCCGTTCCCACTTCAAGCAGTTCTTCTTCTCGAGCTTGAAGCAGTTCATCACGTGGGTAGTTTTCAAGAATGTTGTGCAGAGCTTTGTAAGAGTATGAACCCTCACGATAACCACTCGCGTTTAAGATACGCTCTACTTTCTCACGAACTAGAGGAATCGTTTCAACGGTTTGGTTATAAACAGCAGAAGTGTAAAGACCAGTGAAACGGTGCTCACCAATTACCTTGCCGTTCTTATCGAATTTCTTAATGCCGATGTAGTCATTGTAAGCTGGGCGGTGAATGCGTGAAGCCGTGTTGCCCTTTGTTACGATAAGTACATACGGTTTTTTTGCTTCTAAACGCGCCGAGTCAGAAAACTCAGACAACTTAACGTTACGTACACGATCTGAATTCGCAAACAAACCAAGACCTTGCTCCTTGGTCGGTTGCAGCTCAGTATCGCCATTAACTGAAACTAGGTCATATTCCTTATAACCCATGAATGTAAAGTTGTGTTCGCCTAACCAACGAAGAAACGCCAACGTCTCATCGAAACGTTGGCCGTCTACTGGAATGCTGTCTTTCTGCTGCTCAACTTGGTCTGTTACTTCTTTCAGTCTTTCAACCATTTTAAGCCAGTCGTTAACCACTAAGCTTGTATCGGTGAAAATGTCTAGCAGCTCTGTTTTCAGTGCCGTCATTTCAGCTTTGCTGCTCAAACGGTCAACCTCAATATGGAATAGAGATTGGAAAACACCTTCGCCACTGCTCACACCCATTACGCTTCCTGAATCAGAACGAGAGATTTGTGTTGGGTTGTGCAACATAAGGTGAGAAGAAAGGTCTAGGCGAGTCAATGCCATTTTTACAGAATCAACGAGGAACGGGCTGTCTGGTACCACTATCTCAACGATAGTGTGAGTAGACTGCCAACCTTGACGACTTACCGTCGGGTTGAAAACGCGTACCGAAATTTCGTCGGCTTTCTTTTCGTTGATGTGGTGCCATAAGCTAACTACAGCACCATATAAATCGGATTCGTTTCTCTGAGTCAGATCGTCGTGAGAAACGTTACTAAACAAGTGTTGAGCAAGTTGAGTTACGAGAGGTCGATGAGCAAGGTCAAGTTTGTCTTGAATCAGCTTGTAAACTTTTTCAAGTAAAACTGGAACCACAGTTTCACGTGCGGTCATAGTCACACTCCACAATTAGAATTGTATTTTATTATTAGGGGTATCACTTAATCTGGTGTTTGAATTACGCCGTTGAGCGCTTGTCTACTAACGAGTTAAGCAAAGGTAATGCATTGGTTTATTGTAAAAGCATTATTGAAAAATGGTTAATTGTTTTAACTGTGGTAGGAGGTGAAATGTTTGATTATGTGATTAAGATTCCTTTTAACTCACTAGGCACGCCAAGCTTTACAGAGCTTCCAACTTGATAAACTTATTTTTTTGGTCAGTTGTCAGCCTAAATTGCCCTCTAACCCCTATTTGTGTAAGAAAAGGTCTGAATCGAGTTGCAGGTAACTGTATGCGCAATCCTGTAGTTGTTATTACTTGAACTTGACTTGCCGCACCCGAATAACTGGCCAGAAATTGCTGATATGAGATGTTAAGTTGGAAAATATAGTGATTCATACACCACCTGTATAAATGTACAGTGCCAGTGTTTTTTGGCACTTAACGATGTCTAACTGTAAAAACGTTCTGTCTAAAAAGCTGGGGAATTAACTTTAGCTTACTTAAATATCGATCCCCTATAAACAAAAAATCAGTGGTAGATGCTCTCTACCACTGATGAATTTTCTATATGAGCAAAACGCTTCTTAACAAACTGCTCACACTATTGAGTTCTTCACTTAAGCTTCTAGTGCTTTTGTTACTTTCTCAAACAGATCTTTTGCAAGATTATCCATGTTCTTCAACGTTTCAAGCTCTGTTTTTATAAGTGCTTGGCGCTCGTCATCATACTTACGGAACTTAAGCAGTGGATCAATCAGACGCGAAGCAACTTGCGGGTTACTGCTGTTTAGTTCACGTAAGATCTCACCAGCAAACGCATAACCCTGTCCCGACTTATCATGGAATTGAACCGGGTTCATGTTAAAGAATGAACCAACTAAGTTACGCGTGCGGTTCGGGTTCTTTAAGCTGAATGCCTGATGTGACATAGACTCTTTGATCACTTCAAGAGCATTTGAACTTGGGTTGGTACCTTGCAGCGCAAACCATTTATCCATAACAAGGCCATCATGCTTCCACTTGTCGCTGTAATCTGACATCAAGCTTTCACGACAAGGCAGTTTTGCACTGTTAGCAGCGCCCATTGCAGCCATAGTGTCAGTCATGTTGTTTGCTGTTTTATACATCTCAACAACCAAGTCGTTACCCTGCTCTGTATGAGCTAAGTAGCTTAGACAAACTTTACGTAAAGTACGCTTACCAATTGAGTCGTGATCAATTGTATAGTCCGTTAGCGCATGGCTGTGATAAACCGCCGCTAACTCATCTTCAAGCTCTGCTGCTAGCGTCACCTTCATAGAGTTAAGCACTGACGCGACAGCATCAATATCAACACGCTCATACCATCCTGACACTTCATTGTGGCTTGGTAGTGAAAGCATTTCTGCGATGAATGCCGGTTCTAGCGAGTCACTCAATAGTACGCCGCGGAATGCATCAACAACAGATGCTGATAATTCAAACTTCTGACCTAGTTGAACGTTCTCAACGTTACTGCGAATGTACTTAGCCAATAGCATTTGACCCGCATCCCAACGAGAAAACTCATTGCGCGCATTCACCATCAAGAAGATCAGCTCTTCATCTGAATAGTCGTATTCCAATTTCACTGGCGCAGAAAATTCACGCAGCAATGATGGCACTGGTTTCTCGCTTACGTTCTCGAACACAAAAGTTTGTTCCGCTTCTTTCACGTCTAACACGTTATGAACTGGCTCACCGTTACATTGTAACTCAACAACATCACCCGACGCAGTGTACAACTCGATATCTAGAGGGATATGCAAAGCCTGCTTTTCAGCTTGTTCGTGAGTTGGCGCCGTTACTTGACGAGTTGTTAATGTGTACTGTTTCTTCTCTGCGTCGTAATGGCTTTCAACAGATAGCGTCGGCGTACCAGACTGGCTGTACCATAAACGGAACTGAGACAGATCAACACCCGATGCATCTTCCATTGCGGCAACAAAATCTTCACACGTTGCTGCCGTGCCATCGTGACGTTCGAAGTACAGTTTCATGCCTTTTTGGAAACCGTCTTCACCCAACAATGTGTGGATCATACGGATCACTTCACTGCCCTTTTCGTACACGGTCAATGTATAGAAGTTATTCATTTCTATCACTTTTTCAGGACGAATTGGGTGAGACATTGGGCTTGCATCTTCGGCAAATTGTGGACCGCGAATGATACGCACATTGTTGATACGGTTTACTGCGCGAGAGCCAAGATCCGATGAGAACTCTTGGTCACGGAATACCGTTAGACCTTCTTTCAAACTTAACTGGAACCAATCACGACAAGTCACTCGGTTACCTGTCCAGTTATGGAAGTATTCATGGCCAATTACCGCTTCAATACCTAAGTAATCGGTATCCGTTGCGGTTTGGTCGTTCGCCAAAACAAACTTAGAGTTAAATACGTTCAAGCCTTTGTTTTCCATCGCACCCATGTTGAAGAAATCTACCGCGACGATCATGTAGATATCTAGGTCGTACTCTAAGTTGAAACGCTCTTCATCCCACTTCATTGAATTAATCAAAGACACCATTGCATGGTTTGCACGGTCTAGGTTGCCTTTATCAACAAAGATTTCTAGGTCGACTTTACGGCCAGATTGCGTGGTGTAGGCGTCACGAAGTACATCGAAGTCACCGGCTACGAGTGCAAACAAGTACGCTGGTTTTGGATGCGGGTCTTGCCATTTCACCCAATGACGACCATTTTCTGCCTCGCCTTCATCAACACGGTTACCGTTACTTAATAAGAACGGGTTCTCTGCTTTGTCGGCGATAACTGTTGTTGTGAATTTCGCCAACACATCTGGACGGTCCATGTAATAAGTAATACGACGGAAACCTTCCGCTTCACACTGAGTACAGAAAGCGCCGCCTGACTTGTATAAACCTTCTAGTGCACTGTTACCTTCTGGGTTCACTTCAGTAACGATGGTTAACGTAAACTCCTTCGGAAGATCAGTTAACGTTAGTTGAGTTTCAGACAGCTCGTATTGCGTCCACTCGTTGCCTTCAACCAATACAGAAACCAACTTCAAGCCTTCACCATCCAGTACTAATGTTGAGCTGTCTTTTTCTTGCTTAACACTAGACACCGCAGTAATGATAGAT
Organism: Vibrio sp. 10N.261.52.A1; assembly: GCF_002876325.1. NCBI lineage: Bacteria > Pseudomonadati > Pseudomonadota > Gammaproteobacteria > Vibrionales > Vibrionaceae > Vibrio > Vibrio sp. 10N.261.52.A1. The sequence goes on along the minus strand of NZ_MCYD01000942.1, from coordinate 1,192 downwards.
GCTGAATCGTATAAATCGAAAGTAAGATCGATTTCAGAAATAGTGTGAGATGGTGATTGATAATCTTTACGATATTTGGCTTGAGGTGTATGTGCCATGACGAGTTCCTTTTGATCGTTATACGTAATAATTTTTTAACTGTATATATCTAAAGGTTGATCGCCAATAAAACAAGGGGAATATTAAAAAAAGGAGGCATTGTAGGAAAATGCCTCCATGTTTTGCTATTTTATCAATCAAATCAGACAGGAACGACTAAGAAATGAACTGTGCACAATATTATCAACGAGTACCACTTTACTGCTAAAACTCACGATTATCGGATGCGATTCAGCACCGCAAACATATCTCCCTCTTCACCTTGTAGCGTTAACACATCGCTGTTCAGTGTATATCGAGTGCCGTGTTCACCGTTTTCATAAAGTAAAACTAGTTGGTCGCCTTCGGTGTAATACACCCCGCGACGAATAACTTCGCCACCTTCTTCATCAGACACGCGGAACATGAAGATAAAGTCAGGCTGAAGGACCAAATCCATCTTTTGAATATTACTCGCTCTCAAGTCACTGCCGGACAGCTCTGCGCTCGACCAGATCCCCGCCAGTGCATTAGGTAATGCTTTTGTGAACATCACACCATTGAGATTCAACATATTGTGATTACTGCTGTATGAGTAGACTTGTGGCTCAGATGTATTCAACCCCAGGATGATCGTATCTTCATTAGCATTATATAAACCTTCCCAATGATCGACACTGTAGTCTTTTTTCTGGATATCAATCGTAAATGAGTAATTTGAATCGAGAGTCAGCTTGATTGCTCTAAAGTTTTCAGTGCCTTGCTCTGGATCTGGATTCATTAAATACCAGTCACCAAGCAACAGAGGAAGGTCAAAGTGGGATAGATTATTATCGCTTTTTGATTGTTGACCATTAGAAGCAACTTCGCTCCCAAAAGCAGCGAAACTTAAACAAGATAAAAATAATAGAATCCATTTCATAAGCGTCCCCTCGTTTTCTTTAAGCTTAGGCACGTAATGAATAGAAAGCGAAAAAATATGATCCAAGTCACTAAATTTTAAATGCGAAGTAACTTAAATGTCATTATTTACCAAACAGAAATCTAGAAAACTCACAGGGCATTCGCTTACTAACTAGCAATAAAAACCAAAAGAAACATATAGATAGAGATA
>NZ_MCYD01000941.1:0-978 GCF_002876325.1 Vibrio sp. 10N.261.52.A1 | reverse complement strand
GCAATAGATCGCTCGCGTAAGCTCGTTTTTCACTACCCAAGAACTCACAATAGCTGTTAAAGATCATCGTAGTGCCGCGTGCTTTGCCCTCTAGACCGTAGCCCGCTACGTGAGGTGTTGCGAAAGCAAGTAAAGGGAGCAACTCCATGTCCACTTCAGGTTCAAACTCAAATACATCAAGGACGGCGGTGAAGCCATCAGCTTTTTGCAGACGAGCTTTGAGTGCTTGGTTATCAACCACAGGGCCGCGAGCTGCGTTAATTAGGATCTGGTCAGCACGTAAATTATTAAGCACTTGTTCGTTGATTAAATGATGAGTTGGGAACTCACCCGTTCTCGTGATCGGGGTATGCAGGGTGATCACGTCTGATTGTTCAAGCAGAGTTTCTAATTCAGTGAATTCACGAGTGTCACCTTCTTGCTGTTTTAGAGGGTCGTTCAGTAGAACCTTAATACCAATACCTTCAAGGCATTTTGCTAAGTAGCTACCCACCTGACCACAGCCAATAATACCGACTGTTTTATCAAACACAGAGAAGCCTTGTTGCTGCGCAAGAACCATCATCGCACTGAACGCATATTCAGCCACACCCACCTTGTTACAGCCCGGTGCCGCAGTAAAGAAAATGCCACGCTCTTTCATCAATTCTTGGTCGACGTGATCCATACCCGCCGTTGCAGTGCCAACAAACTTCAGTTTATTGGCTTTGCTAATTAATTCTTCGTTCACCTTAGTGACAGAGCGAATCATCAGTGCGTCTACGTCAACCAGATCGTCCGTAGTTAATGTGCGACCAGACTTCATTGTCACTTCACCTAGCTGGCTAAAAAGCGCTTCAGCATAAGGCATGTTTTCGTCGATTAAGATTTTCATTTGGCGAGTACTTTTGTTGGGGTCTATCGACCTAAATGTGAATTGAAATGATTGTGCAAAATTCCACACACGGTGTCGAGTAACAAATGGAATACATTATGAAT
>NZ_MCYD01000940.1:0-1145 GCF_002876325.1 Vibrio sp. 10N.261.52.A1 | reverse complement strand
AACTAATATTATAAAAAGATGTCACTATTTTGACGTTGACAACAAAAGATGGGTTTTTAGGGGTTAATATGGACATGACGACTTTGAATTTGGCTGGTGCACTAGCACTGGGCCAGCGCATTGTTATTTCAACAGATGGCACGATTAAAGTCCTAGAAGAAGGCGAGTCACTTCAGGCGGGAGATGTCATCTTAGAATCTCTTAATGAATCAAATAGCCCTGAAGTTTCCGCGAAGCGATTCTCACCAGAAGATGGTGAGATTGAACTCGACCAAGATATTGCTGATATATTCGCAGCCTTAGAAGAAGGTCAAGACCCTGCAGAATTAGGTGAAGAGTTCGCAACCGCTGTTGGTCAAAATGGTTCAAGTCTAGGCACCAGCGGTACCATTGAGCGAGATGGTGAAGAAACTATCCCTGATACCGAGTTCGTAACCGAAGGCTTCGAAGCGTTGGGCATGTCCCGCACTCAAAGTTTAAGCCTTCTTGATGCCTATCGTTCTATCTCAGAATCTTCAACTGAATCTAATAGCGCCCCTCTATTTACAGATGCCAACAATGTCGTTGTCGGAGATACTGTCTCTTTCACAACGGATGAAGATACCCCTGTTAGCGGTACATTGAGTGCTTTTGATGGCGATAATGACACTCTTTCTTTTGCTATGTCTCAACCGCCGGCAAACGGAACCGTCACTTTAAACAGTGATGGTAGTTGGACATACACCCCAAATAATGATTTCAATGGTGACGATAGTTTCTCGGTCGTTGTATCCGATGGTCAAGGTGGTACTGATACGATTACTGTGAATGTTGGCGTTAATCCTGTCAACGATACCCCACTCATTACAGATGCAAATGGCAACCCACTTGGCGACAATATAGCCGTAACTACTGATGAAGACACACCAGTCAACGGTAGCCTTTCGGCATCTGACACTGATGGTGATTCATTAAACTTCTCTAAAGGCACTGAACCATCCAACGGCACCGTTGTTGTTGATGAAGACGGCAACTGGACCTACACACCAAACGAAAATTACAACGGCAATGATAGCTTCACTGTTGTTGTTAGCGATGGAAATGGCGGAACAGACACTATTACTGTAGAGGTTGGGGTTAATCCACTGAACGACGGCGCGGTGGTG
>NZ_MCYD01000939.1:0-6189 GCF_002876325.1 Vibrio sp. 10N.261.52.A1 | reverse complement strand
TTCTCGTACTTATCGTGAGCGTGTTGCAGAAGTACCAACGCTTTTTCTAATGTTTCTAAGTCCCCGATAGCCGTGGGCTGCGGTTGTCCCTGTTCATTTAGAATTAAGTGCAAGCCTGCAAATCGGTACCACTTGGCTTGAACTTTTTCATGCAATCGCCATTCTTTATCGACCTTTTCAAACACCTGTCCGAAATAGGGTTCAATCGAATGACCACGGACCGATTCTTTCTCTGCCCACTCAAGAACGGCATCAGCGCAAACTGTCGGCCAGTCACGGCGAAATTTTTCTGGTGTCGACAAGTCCATCTCTATGGCTTTCATGCACCAATCAATAGCGGTATCCATCTCGTTAACATCGAATAACCAGATCACCATATTGGTAAAGATTGGGTTTTCGAAGACTTCACCTTTTTCCAAATACGCTTCCACGTAAGGTTTGTACTTCGGTACTAAAACCTCTCGTTTATGCTTCACTCTGTCTTCGATGGCATTGAGCTGTTTTAGGCACTTGCGATCTTCTTCAAAACCGAGCAGCTTGATGTGCAGGCTTTCGGTATCTGCACCGGAAATCAATTCCGATGCAGACTGGTTAGCATGCTTTTCAAGAAGTTGTCGGCGCTGTCTTGCTAACGGGCTCACCATATCTCACCCCTTAAACTGTTGAATCAGAGTCAACGACGGTGACTGATTCGATAGCCGCAAATTTTTTCAAATTACCCACAGCGTAACCTTCCATACGGATATGGTTTTGCTTAAAACGAAGCTCATCTTCATCGTTTTTCTGTTTACGCCATTGCGTCCCCTCTTGCGTTAAAATTTGCAAGTTCTTGGGATTGGTCACCCATAGCTGATCAGCAGGGAAGAATGGTGGTGTATAGGCTTTTTTACCCGCGATAGTCTTAGCCAGGCTCTGTGCCGCCTTGTGCTCCGTTGGTTTATCTGCAGATTCAAGCAAACGATGCTGCTCAGCCGCCACCAAGTCAGAACCCACCAACACGACAAGATCTGGATCTTGGCGATGCTCTGGAGCAATGGTGGTATTGATTAGGTCTTGAGCTAAGGAATCCAAATTCTTGTAGGAGTCCTCAGCAGCTCCGGTAGGATCTAACAGGGCCGACGGAAGAACTTGACTTGATTTTTTCTCTTTAACTATTGTTAACCAACCTTTGTTCACATCTTGGCCAAGAGGATTAGCTACTGGGTTAGTTTTGACCGCAATAGAAGTACCGTTAAAACCAATTCGCAGCATGTCTAACGCAAAACGACGAGAAATCGCGTTTTTCATCATGACCAACCATTGGCCTTTCGAACCTGAATTAGCCCATTGGGTCATGATTTCCCAAAGGATATGTGCGCCAGAATCTGTTTTGATTAGTTCGTAAGTATTGCCACTTTGTCCCACTTCAACGCTAAAACGTCCAGTGTCGGAGCGACCCGTCGACAAGCCATCATCACCAACATCGATCACTTGACCTTTGATTTGCTGAACAGGTAACAATGAAACCATGCCTAGAAACGCATCCGACTGCATGATCGCTTGGCGTAACTTAGTTTCCATTGGAGGCGTTAAGTTAAAAGACTGCGTCCCTTGTGGAGCATTCGCGGCTTCTAATGTTGCCGCACAAAACTCTTGTAGGTATTTAGTCGATATTGCGTTAAGCATTAAATAATCTCCTCAGATGAGAACTTCTCACTCGCACCCGATGGATCCGGCTCTTGATTAGGTACTTCTTGTGATAGTTCAGCGAACTTAGTTTCGATATCGTTCACTTTCTCAAGTAACGGGGCCAACTTTTCTTCCAACGTTGCAGAAAACTGCTCAACGGTGGCTTGGCTGGCCTTTTCTGGCTGCTCTGGACTTTCTTGCAAATTGAACGCTTCTTTCAGTTCTTTCTTAAACTCGCCCTTAAAGACAGAAAAATGTTCTTCCAGTGCGGCTTTGAGTTGCTCTTCGGTCACGTCGGTGTCCTCTACTTTTGATGGCGTTTCTGGCTCTTCATCACCAGAAGAGAAAAATTCATTGAATGCCGCAAAAAATCGGTCTTTATGAGTAAAGCAATCTGAAAAATCGACTTCTTCTAGGTGGCTAGCTTGAATTTCGGTGGTTTCACCTTTAATGCGAGAAAATTGAAGGCGTGATGTCCCTGTTGACGCTGGTGAGTCAGTCGCCGCTAAGCCCATTAAATAGCAACGACCTTCCCCCTTGTAATCGGGGTTTGGCTCGATAGAGGTGAACAGTTTTTGCTTTCTACGATTGGCTTCGAGCATATAATCGTTAGGTTCGAGCTTCGCAAATAGGCGTAATTTACCGTTCAACTCTTCCGCTTTCACTTCGACCACTCGCCCCCAGTTTTCACCGTAACCATAGAAGCGGCGATGCTCAGGCCAGATAAGTGCGGTGTATTCATCCATTGAGTAACTCGCGGCCATTTGTTCAATCCAATCACGGGTGATTTTTCTCCCGTCAACGGTTGGGCCCTCTGTCGCTATGATTTTCCACTCACTAATCTTTGGCATTTTTGTACTCAAACTTGTCAATCACACACCGTTTGAGCAAACAATACGCCTTTGAATGGAGGGGATCAGCTACTTCAATTCCTAGGGATTCGGATTTGGCCTCTATCCGAATTCATCCGAATTTCCATTCATCATTTTCAATATTTCGGGGCGTATGATGCGCTTATGGCCTATTCCCCCGAAGTACGACAAACCGCCCGAGCACTCTATTTAAAAGCTTGGACGCCAAGTGAAATCGCTACCGAACTGAACCTGAATAATGAACGCATCATTTATTACTGGGCAGACAAATTCAGTTGGCGGGATATGTTGCGTGAACAAACAATTGATGAAGCGATAGCGAACCGTATTCAAACGTTGCTCGAATTGGAAGAACCAAGCAAAAACCAGCTAGACATGCTGGATAGACTCATCAAACATCACGCATCTTTGAAGAAACAAAGAGCACAAGACAAGCAGCAAAGTGAACAATCATTAAATGCTGGCAACAAAAACAACCCTAGTGACCAGCGTTCTGACCGTCGCTCTAAACCAAAGAAGCGCAAAAGAAAAAAGAATGACATCAGCGAACTGAGCAAAGAAGATTTCGCCACGTGGCACGATTCCCTGTTCGCCTATCAACACATCATGCGCAACAACATCAAGCAGCGGATTCGAAATATTCTAAAATCCCGCCAGATTGGCGCGACCTATTATTTCAGTGGTGAAGCGTTAGAAGACGCAATTCTGACCGGTGACAACCAAATCTTTTTGTCAGCGTCACGAGCTCAAGCGGAAGTTTTTCGCAGCTACATCATTGCGATTGCAAAAGAGTTCTTAAACATCGATCTGACTGGTAACCCAATCATTCTCTCTAATGGTGCTGAACTTCGTTTTTTGTCGACCAATAGTAAAACCGCCCAGAGTTATCACGGCCACGTTTATATTGATGAGTATTTCTGGATACCGAAGTTTGACGAACTCAATAAACTCGCTTCGGCCATGGCTACCCATAAAAAATGGCGTAAGACCTACTTTTCGACGCCATCATCGAAAATGCACCAGGCCTACCCATTTTGGACTGGCGACCAATGGCGAAAAGGTCGAGACTCCCGCTCTAAAATTGAGTTTCCTACGTTCGAAGAATATAGAAATGGCGGTGTACTTTGCCCTGATAAGCAGTGGCGTTATGTCGTTACCATTGAAGATGCTGCAGCGGGCGGCTGTAACTTATTCGACATTGAAGAGCTGAAAGACGAATACAGCAAAGACGATTTCGACAACCTATTTATGTGTGTCTTTGTTGACAGCGCTTTGTCTGTCTTCAAATTCTCTGATCTTGAGAAAGGCATGGTTGACTCTGCCCACTGGCAGGATTTCAAGCCGAAAACCAAATTACCCTTTGCAGGTCGTGAAGTCTGGTTAGGTTATGACCCTAGCCGAACGCGCGATAATGCTTGTTTAGTGGTCATCGCACCGCCAGCAGTCGCCGGTGAAACATTCCGTGTGTTAGAAAAACACTATTGGAAAGGACTGAACTTCCAATATCACGTAGCTGAGATCGAAAAGGTATTTAAGCGCTATAAGGTCACTTACATAGGCGTTGATACAACCGGCATTGGGGGTGGTGTTTGGGACCTAATAAAGAAAAAGCATCCACGTGAAGCCCACGCCATACATTACAGCAATGAAAATAAAAACCGCCTTGTAATGAAGATGATCGACGTCATAGAAGCTAAGCGACTGCAGTTTGATGCCGAGCACAAAGACATTGCTATGGCCTTCATGGCAATTAAACGGGTTCCGACCAATAGCGGTAACGCCATGACCTTTAAAGCCGCTCGAAGTGAGACAACAGGCCACGCCGATGCGTTTTGGGCAATTTCACACGCCATTATCAACGAACCGTTAGATCACGAAACACCAACGAAATCAACTTGGGCCACTGCAGCATGACCGACACTAAAACAAAACTAGTTAAGCAAGAAGCACTAGCCGAGTCTGTTTATCACATTGACTCATCACCAGAAGCCATCGACTCGACCAGTTGGATGACGTCTTATTCTGAGCTGTTCTACAACGACACAGACAACTATTGGGAACCGCCCATTTCACGACAAGGATTGGCCGAGACATCACGAGCTAATGCCTATCATGGCTCTTTATTAAAAGCACGTGCGAACTATGTTGCTGCTCGTTTCATCGCGGGCGGAGGGGTAAGACGTCGACAACTTCAATCGTTTTGTAATAACTATTTCACTTTTGGTGATGCCGCCTTCTTAAAAATCCGCGACCATTTTAAGCGGCCAGTGCGCCTGTTCCCTCTACCGACTATGTACCTACGTAGACGTAAAAATGGTGACTTTGTGTTACTTGAGCGTGACAACAAGCAACGAGTCTACAAAGCAAATGACATCATTTTCTTGCCTCAAGAAGACTTGCAACAGCAGATTTATGGATTACCTGATTATTTGGGTAGTTTGCAAAGCAGCTTACTAAACAAAGATGCCACGCTCTTTCGTCGCCGCTACTACAAGAACGGTGCTCACATGGGCTTTATCTTCTACGCCAATGACCCAAATTTAAGTGACGATGATGAAAAGATGCTAAAAGATAAGATCGCGAGCTCAAAGGGTGTGGGTAATTTCCGCAGTATGTTTGTCAATATTCCTGGTGGTGCAGAGAAAGGTATTCAGCTAATACCTGTGGGAGATATAGCAACGAAAGATGAATTCGAACGCATTAAAAATATTACAGCTCAAGACATCTTAGTAGGTCATCGCTTTCCTGTAGGTAAGGCCGGTATCATTCCACAAGGAACGACTAACTTAGGTGACCCGATTAAGATTGGTAGTGAATACGCCAAAGATGAGATCATACCCGTATGTGAACTGATTATGGATGAAGTGAACAATGACCCAGAAATTAGAAACATAAAAACCCTCCACCTGAAATTTGATGTTACTACGGGCGACGCTTTATAAAACTGTACAAAAATACAGCAACTGGCGTAATATCATACTGTCAGTCCATTAAGTTAGGCCAACGTTATGAGAGTGTTTTGCCCTGAGTGCGGTGCAAGAAGCCGGATCCTGAAATCGAATAGAATGAGCACAAAACATGCAGATTTGTATTGCTCATGTAGTGATCCTGAGTGTGGGCATACCTTCGTGATGAATTTATCTTATAGCCATACTCTAAGCCCTAGCGCTAAAACCACATCACAATTAGCTTTCAACCTAGTGCAGGCCTTACCGCCAAAACAACGACAAGAACTCCAAGAACAACTTTCCATGCTATAGCGAGAACTTTGGTGACTCTGCTTCTGCAGCCATTTCAACGATTGACTGGATAGCCTTTACTTTATCTGCGTCTAGTTCGCCCTTATTGTCTGCAATCAACAACCCCATTAAGTACACTCCTGCCTGTTCGCTTCCTTCACGATCTCCACTCATTGAAACCCCATCAATAATGACCTCCAGAGCGGATTGAAATAGCTGTTTTTCTTTAGACATATCATTACCCTTATCAGCAAGACTGAATTTACTGTGTATTTATACAGCTTGGTAATAGTGAAACTTACTGGATATTTGTACAGCTTTCTAGCTAAATTCTTAGATTAGCTTCACTCATATGTCATATTCCTTCTTTGGGAGCATAAGTTTATTGTTCGTTCTAGGAACTAAAAAAT
>NZ_MCYD01000938.1:0-1893 GCF_002876325.1 Vibrio sp. 10N.261.52.A1 | reverse complement strand
ATGTAGTGTGGACATACAGTGGCGTAAGACCGCTTTGTGATGATGAATCTGACTCGCCACAAGCAATCACTCGTGACTACACACTGGAGCTGGATGCAGAAATGGATCAAGCACCACTGCTATCGATCTTTGGCGGCAAGTTAACGACTTATCGTAAACTCGGTGAAGCGGCACTGAACAAGCTAGAACCTTACCTGAAACACATGGGTGCGCCTTGGACAGCTAACGACACGCTACCGGGTGGTAACTTCAGCTGCAGCCGCGAACAGCTTGCCGCAATGATGCACACTAAATACCCTTGGGCATCAGAAGCACTGCTGCTTCGTTACGTTACCCAATTTGGTACTTACACATGGGGTCTACTTGAAGGCGCTACGTGTGAAGCGGACCTTGGTATCCAGTTCTCAAACGAAGCACACGGTGTTTACCAAGCTGAGATTGATTACTTGATCAACCAAGAGATGGCAATGACAGACGAAGACATCTTATGGCGCAGAACCAAGCTTGGCTTGTACATGAGTGAATCAGAGCAACAAGCATTGTCTGATTACTTAAAAGAGAAGCTACAACGTAAAGTGGTAAGCTTTTCTCAAGTAGGCTAATCCACCAGCCAACAAGCACAGTTCAACAACCTGATTAATAAACAAGCTTAGCGTTCCCCGCGCTAAGCTTTTTATTACCGGGTAATCAAACCACACCCAATCACTTAAGCAAGCACCAATATCTTACAAACAAAAAAACTCCCGAAGGAGTTTTTATTGTCGATATCTAAAAGATGCTGTCCACTAGTTGTTCAAGCGAGCATATAGCGCATCTTTCAGCACAGAACGGTCGTGCTTCAGTTGGTGCATTGAGCCATCATCAATGGGTGAATCTTTCAGCTCAAGTTTACGAATCTCTTTATCAAGGTTGTCGTATGTCTTCATGTCTGTTGCAAAGCCATCATCAGTTTTAGCAAGCTCAGCAATTTTGTCTTTCATTTCAGGAAATTCGTGAACAAGAGAGTGATTTTCACCTAGCATAGAAACCTCTTCAGTTGATTAAAGTGATTGGTATTACACGTTCATTATTAACCTTAGCAAGGGACTCAAATAACAAATGAGATCCAGTACACAGCATAGAATATAGACAATTTAGATTCATAAATTTACAACATCCCCCTACAAAATCGAGGGTGGTAAATTGAATTGTCTCAGTAACGATATACTTTTCCCTCATATTTCATCTTGGTCTCTCCGGTCTACAAGCACAGAGCGTACTTGAATACACCAAAGCGTATCAACATCAGCATTTGTTGATAATCCACAATATAGTCGAATCAGTTTTTAGATTTTAAATAAAACACCCTCACCTGATGGAGAGGGTATTAATGTACTTATTGATAGAGGAGGAACTTTAATCTCAATGTGAGATGATTAATAACCTACTGCTTAGATTCATATAATTTTGTTGGAACTTCGGTTTCACAACGCTCAAGGTCATAATCTTGGGTCGTGCCACTATTACCTTGGAATCTCATTCTAACGATCATGCCTCTATCAACAAACCAACGAAGGTCTTGGCAAGAGAAACGATAGCTCGATTCCAAAATATGTGCAGTTGACCATCGAGAGTTTCCCGGCAGTGACTCAACGTAATAGATCACGCCATTTTCTGTAATCGTCATTCCTTTTATATCGCTTAGATGTTCAATAGCGGTATCAATTGTTTCTTGATCTGCTGTTGGTTGTAACTCTTCAATTGGGACACTCAAACAGCCAGAAAGAGCCGTTGCTGACAGACAAGCCAAAAAAATAGATTTCAATTTCATTTTTATTCTCATTCAATTACATAGCCAAAATAACGCTAGAACGAGATTCCATTCACGAGGAGAATAAATGTGTATTGGTATAT
>NZ_MCYD01000937.1:0-1067 GCF_002876325.1 Vibrio sp. 10N.261.52.A1 | reverse complement strand
CTGTATGTCCACACTACATCGTCACGCTCTAGTTGCTTAACAAAATGCTGGTTAACGATATCAATCAAGTAATCAACTTCTACATCGTCGATAGCCACTTCGCGAGGATCGCCTTTGTATTCAAGGTCGGTTGTTCCGATGATCGAGAACTTATCTAGGTAAGGGATCATAAACACGATGCGGTTATCTTTGTTTTGTAGAATGTACGCTTGTGGTTCGTCGTGAACACGCGGTACCACAATGTGTGAACCTTTGATTAGACGAATATTACGCGGTGAGGTTTGCTCTAAACCATCATCAAAGAACTGTTTCACCCAAGGGCCAGCTGCGTTAACCAATGCTTTCGCTTTGCGCTCGAAACGTTGGTTTGTCATCACATCAAGAATTGTTACGTGCCAAATGTCGCCTTCGCGGTGTGCTTTTTCAACTCGGCAGTAGTTGCGTACTTCTGCGTTGTTTTCTTTCGCCGCCAACACGTTCAGTAATACCATACGCGCATCATCTACCCAGCAGTCTGAGTATTCGAAACCTGTTTTCATTTCTGGTTTCAGCAAACCTGATTGAGCCAAGTTCACCGTTTTACTTCCAGGAAGCGTCGTACGTTTACCTAAGTTATCGTAAAGGAATAGGCCACAGCGGATCATCCAAGCTGGGCGTAAAAATGGTCGGTGCGGTAAACGGAAACGCATTGGTTGTGCAACATGAGGTGCTTTTCTCAGCAACACTTCACGCTCTGCGAGTGCTTCCGAAACTAAACGAAACTCATAATGTTCAAGGTAACGTAAGCCACCGTGGATTAGCTTTGAACTTGCAGAAGACGTCGCAGAGGCGAAATCATTTGCTTCGTATAAACCAACGTTTAGACCACGACCAGCAGCATCTGCCGCGATACCCGCACCATTGATGCCGCCGCCAATAACGATTAAGTCTAGAGTTGAAGATGTACTATTGTTTGAATTAGTTTGTTGAGCACTCATGGTTTTGACCTCTTTCTGAGCGAACGAGCATTTTAGAACATAATTGAATCCTATATTAACTTTCGTTTGCGGTCATTTAATATTTTCGTT
>NZ_MCYD01000936.1:0-3846 GCF_002876325.1 Vibrio sp. 10N.261.52.A1 | reverse complement strand
ATATCACTGTCTTCTGAGGTAATAACGGCACTCTCATTAACATTATTTGAGGCAGGCTCAATGACCGCTTCGCTTGCCGTCTCCTTGACCACAGCCTCTTCGACACTGTTATTAATCACTTTTTCATTGCTTGAGATATTTTCGTCGGTTTGATTTTCACTTGTTGTCGCACAAGCGGATAAAAGCAACAGGCTAATAGTTATTATGAATAATTTTCTGACCATGGCGATTAGAACTGGATTAATAAAACATTGTTCGATTGTAAGTAAATTAAGCCACATGTTCCAGCTACACACTTACTTTGTGGTAACGAGATGTGTACATAATTACGTACTGCATAGAGATTCTTGGCTTTACAGAGTCTTGCTTCAAGCTTTAATAGAGTAACTGATTTATGGATAGCACAATCCACCGATATCGACCTACTAATAATTCGAGACTTCGATTAGGTTACCATCAGGATCTCGTAGATAAATTGAGGTGATCTTGTCCACTGCACCCGTTCGCTCGACAGGCCCTTCTTCGATGATCACACCTTGTCCCGTGATATGATCGAATACCTCATCAATAGGTGTGTTGGTAATGAAACATAAGTCCGCACTCCCGGCTTGAACATGCTTAGCCTTAGGCTCGAACTCTTTCCCTTGCTGATGGAGGTTTATCTTTTGATGACCAAACGACAATGCCCAACGTCCCTCACCAAATTGAATCGGTTTCATCCCTAATACGCTTTGATAGAAATTTACTGTTATCTCTATATCTTTAACGGTTAATACAAGGTGATCTAGATGACTTATTTCCATAAAAGTAAACTCTCCAAAAATGACAGGCTCCCGGATTTAACCATTCGCCATGAGCGCAGATATAATCCAGCGCTTAGAAGAGTGACACAAGTAAATTATACGTAGGTAGATCCCATTGTTAACGAATAAAGGGACCACGTCTGAGTGCTCCCTTTGTCTATTTGTCTTAGCTAAACTCTAACCGAGTTACATACACAAACCTTCGTGTGTCCAGTACCAATAGTTTTCAAACGGATCAGCACCCCAGTTATCTGTTGTAGACGTAAAACGGTTGCCCCAGTATTGAACCGACGCTCCAGCTGGGTAGAAAGTATTCGGGCTCCACTCTGGCACATCCACACACATGTCCTGAGGATCAGGTTGAGGACTAGGGTTTGGCAGTTCTAGTACAGTGCTGACCGCTACATAAGCGTCTGTTGACCCTTGCGCACCAGATACCATTACGTAGATATCATCTCCTTGTATACCGCCAAAGCCACAGTACTCGTTGTTATCCAAGTTGGTAGACGAGCAATCGTAATCATTCAAGGATGCAGGGCGACCGATAGCAACATACAGATCGACGTTACCGTAACCATTGTAAGTTTGGATCCACACATCACCTTCAGAGCTGTTCTTCAAAACGAACTGCTGCTGATCGTTGCCGCTACTCAACACTGGTGCAGGAACGTTCAATTCTAAATTGTTGATGCCCGGAGTTGGTGTTGGTGTTGGTGGATTAGGGTTTGGATTCGGCTGACCAGAACCACAGTATTGTACGTTAACCCCAACCTGACTAAAGGCAGAGCGTACAGCAGATGATTCATAACCTAGGTGTTGTGCCGCCTTACAAACTCCTTCAGCTCCTGATTGGAAGTTCGATCTTGATGTCCAGTAAAGTTGATTTGCCGTAGCGTAAGCCATGAACGCCTTTTTAATGTCCCAACCGTTGCTAGTTGCTAGGTGGTAGAACGCTTTGTTAAAAATACCCGAGCTGTGGTGGACATCAATGCCATTGTAGTACTGGTTAACATGGTCGATAGACATACCATCTTCGCTAGGTTGAATGAAGTAGCGCATTGCTGGGCTATACTTCATGACGTGCTCACCCATCTTCCAGTTAAAGCTGCCATGCACATATTCACTTAACGCCGCAGCTGCCACATCAGAGAATGACTCATTCATACCACCTGACTGACCACGGTACTCAAGGTTTGAATTTTGCTCAGTAAAACCGTGGCTTACCTCGTGCGCGATCACATCCCACGTTGCTAATGGGTACATTGATTGGTTGCCATCACCAAACGTCATCTGTTGACCATCCCAGAACGCGTTACCGTAGTTCGATCCGTAGTGCACACGCATCGTTAGTTTTTGCTGGATAGGACGAGTGTTCAGCCACTCTTTGTACATGTCAAAAACACGCTGGCCGAAGTAATGTGCATCGTTCATTGGTGCATACGCGCCGTTGATCGCGCGATAGTCATTGACGTTTCTACCGTAATTACCATTACAGGCAAATTGGTGAACCTGACCATAATCTTGGCGATTATTCATGTTCATAGTGACGACGTTTTGGCTGTCCATCTGGCAATATGAGTTGACTTGGAATCCACCATACTGAGTGTTCGGGCCGAAGTAGTAGCGACCACTCTTCTGGTTCCCACCAGGGCCTTCAGCATCGATGAACGCAATACCTTCCCACTGGTCGAGTAGCTCGCCAGATTTAGCGTCTACAAGCGTAATTGGTCGTGAAGGTCCCATGCCTTTTGTTTGTAGGAAATCAACCTTATAGATGAGGTGTGCTTGTTGCTGTTCATCTAACCAAATAAAAAGATCAGCATTTGGATTACGAATGGTTGCAGCTGCTACACCCTTATGTTGTGACTTGGCAATGGCAATCGCTTGTTGAGCGTTGATCATTGGCAAGGTTGACCCGATATCAGTTTCAATGCCCGTCAATACTTGTCCGTCGACAGCTTGAGCAATACCTTGCTGGGAAAGATCAACGACTACCGACTGGCCATAAACCGGAACGCCATAGTGAAGCTGTTGTTTACGAAGGAGTGTCGTTGTACCGGTCTCAACTCGACTTGCTTCATGATAAGCAAGTGATTGATTTGCAGCACTAAAGCCTTGGCTAGTTTGATTAAGAATTGTTGACAAATCGACTTCAGAGTAGTCGAGTACATTGGCAGCTTGAGAAGTAAACGCTATTGGAAATAGCATTAGTAAATGTGCACCACGCATACATCACCTTTATAATTATGTTTTTTATAAATTCACCCAATGGATGAGCGCGCATCTTAACGATAGATTTCACGCATAACTAAGTGCACTTAGTTTTATATGTGATATCGATTCAGAACATAAGTTATGAAGAAATAAAAAGTGAGACGGGGAGTCAAAAAAACCAATACTTTCCGTCACTTACGAACAACTCAATAAATAAACGCAAAATTTGGAGGGGTATCTAATTTCCGATAATATCCGGAAATTTCATGCTTCGAATGGTTACGAGATTAAGGTTTGATATCAATTTTCAAATAACGGCGCCAACTCACCATCACAAAATTAAACTCCAACATTCACCAAACAAGGTAACGAGCAACTAATGATGAGGGTGTGTTGGCGATGTGTATTAGCTGAGGTTGAGACTTAGTATTTGGCTTTATTGAGCGTATAAGTAATTATGCTATCGTCCCCTACCTTAAATGACCAAGTGTTGTCGCCTTCGGTAAAATGATATTCACCCTTAGACAAAGTTGGTGTCAGATTAGCGATGAACGAAGACAGCTGAGGCTCGTTGATAACAAAACTCCCCTCAGAAGTGTTGATATCTAAATCGTTATTGACTTCAATCTGCGACGTTGAGCTAGGCAATATGTCGGGCAACCAACCTCTATCAAACAAACGATCTTGTTGAGCCTGCTCGTAAGTGGCGTACTGATCACTGACCACGTCAGAACAGCCTGACAGTAAAAGTAAAATTGGGAGTAATAGCTTCGTTCTCATTTATTTCCATCATTTGAAAGCAAGGGCTTGTCCAGCCTCTGAGTTGTAT
>NZ_MCYD01000935.1:0-4193 GCF_002876325.1 Vibrio sp. 10N.261.52.A1 | reverse complement strand
GGTCAGTATATGCTGGAGAAAATTAAACTTACATTTCTATTATTAACCTTGCTGTTTTCTAACTCGGTGCTAAGTTCAACGCTATTTATCAAGAATAGCTTGGACATGTCTGGAGAAAGTGGCAGCGAAGAGATGAAAGCCTTTTATTCAATTAATAAAGGTGCTTGGATTGATATTGAACAGCTTGATATGAATGACCCGAGCTCCCTGTCTAATCTCATTGGTTACACTGATGGTGATAGGTTAAGAATCAAAGTTATCACACCAACTAAGCGATTTGTTAGTCAAGGTATGTCGATACCTTACTTCCGTAACTCTCAACCTCATATGTTTGAAATTAAAGGCACGACATTGCCGGAAGAAGTGCATATTCAAATAGATGGTGTATTAGGACGAGGAACGATCAAGCGTGCTTTTACTACCGATTCTGGCTGGCAATATCGTGTCACGACCTGTGGCGGTGCAGGTATTGTGATTGCCTGTGCTGTTGGTGATTATGGTGAGCTAGTGATGCGCTTCGCTGGTATTACAACAATCCCTGTTTTCTCTGGTTCATCTTATATTGATGAGCGATTCTTCGATAAGCTTGAGAAGGGAGAACAGATCGAATTACTCGATAATAAGGGGCACTACTTCAGCGGCTTGTTTTACCATGAGGTGAAAATTTGGGACCGAGAAGCTGGCGAGATTTTTGACCTTAAAGCTGGCGGGTTAGGGCTAGGAATGGGTGAAGCAGTCTCAATTAAATTCACGCGTTGGTAATTATAAGTAATGGAAAGAATAATGAAAAAAGTAATTTTATCGCTTAGTGTGTTGTTATTTTCTGGAGTGTTAGGAACAGTCGTTCAAGCGCAAGAAATAGATACATCTCGTGAGTTATCGTCCATGCATCAGGCTGTTATGGGGCCTTGGAATCTTATTCGTGTTAATGGTGAGCAGCCGACACACCAAGCATCAATACAAATAGCACGAGATAACATTTATGGCCGTACGGGGTGTAACCACTTTGTGACCCAAGTGACGACATTTGAGCAAGGCTATTTGGCGTTCACCCCAATTGCTAGCACGAGAATGGGCTGTAGTGGAACTCGAGCGATTCAAGAGAATTTGATTTTTGATACGTTCGAAGAGAGCGTTACTGTAGCTTACGACGATGTAGGTGAACAGCTGACGATTATCGGGCATGACAATACGTTGGTCTTCGAACCATCAAGCTAGTCTGGAATTGATTGGATGTGAAAAAGAGCCTCGATGAGGCTCTTTTTGTTATAGGTTATGAGTTGTCGGTGAAACCAAAGCTAGTATTAGCACTTCGTGATTTATGCCATTTGAGTTAGTGGTAATTCACTACCAACGAAGCATTCATATCGTACCCCATGGTGACATCGGTATCGCCATCGACAAGATACACATTGTCGGTGGTCAGTTTTGATGAAATCACGCCTTCGACCCAAACTGGGTACTGAACGGTTTCTACTTTGTAGCCTTCAGGGTAAGAGACTCTGACAATTTGGTTCGCTGGTGGTGGTGGCATGTGTATACACGCTCCAGCAGTAGGAACTAACAAGAATTCGGTAGCAACGAGGGGCGCTGAGAAAGCAATTGGAACCAGGAATCCAGGTATACGCACCTTCTTACCGTCAAAGTCTTGAGTCACTGTTTCTGATGCTCGCTGTTGATTCGCGATGTACTCTGAACGCAACTTCAGTAATTCATCGGCGTCTAGCCCTTCCGATTTCAATGTTTCTTTGAGGCTGGCTAACTCATCATTACTCTTTGGGTCGTCATACTGGCTTAAGGTGAATATTTTTTGCAGTGTCAGTTTTTGTTGATAGCTGATCTCAGGCAATACGATTTGTTTCTGGGCATGTACCGGTCTCAGGTCTTTCCAATCGAGTTCTGTTGGTTCACTAGCTAGGCTACCAAACGAAACTATGGATACAAATAGGGCGATAAATCTATTCAATGTTTGGCTCGCTATTGGTTGGTGTTAGGTCGTTTTAAGTGGTTCATCGGCTTGTGACAGCCGATGAACCAAGCTCTATCTATGAGCTATGACTTTGAAACTTGATGTTTAAAGTGTGTTTTTGTAGATAACGCCATCTTTCATAATCAGCTTAATGCTTTCTGGTGAGTCTGGTCGCTTATCGGCACCAAACCATTGGTCACCTGTACCGACTACAGAAAAGTCTTCGAATGGGTTACCATCAAGCAGCAGGATATCTGCGTATGCGCCTTTCTCAATCACACCCAGTTTCGCATCTGGATATGGGTTCATGAAGTCACCTGATAGTGTGGCAATTTCACCACCGACAGACGTAAGAGTTTTCAATGATTCGTAAGGTCCAAAGAAGTCATTGTTTAGCTTTTTCTCGTAAGCGATTTGAATGTTACAAGCATCAACAGAGCCTACACAGTCAGTCTGGAAGCCACGAGGAGCTGGACACTTCTTCATATTCGGGATGTAGTCTTTAAACGCGGCAGAAGCCGATTTTGCTTTGGCTAAGCTTGATGCAACGTTCTTAACTGCTGGAATCTCAAGAAGGTTAGGGTCGAACGCGGTAAGGTTAGTGGTGATGTACGCTCCTTTTTCTTCCATGAGCTCTGAAATCTCACAGTCGAACATAAAGCCGTGCTCGATCGATTTAACGCCGGCGTTTAACGCGCCAATGATCGCCTCTTTACGATAGGAGTGCGCCATTACGTAGCTGCCGTAAGTATCGGCTACTTCAACCGCTGCACCGACTTCCTCTGGTGAACCTGCCAGTAATTGCCACGGGTCAAAGGCAGATACCACACCACCGGATTGCATGTATTTCAATTGAGTTGCACCCATGCGGAAGTTGTTACGAGCGTACTTCTTCACTTCGGCAACGCTATCGACTTCTTGTGCCATATTCAAACGGCTAAAGTTGGTTTCTTCACCGACAGGGGCGGTGTAGTTGGCAAAGTCGGCGTGTCCACCACGAGTACTCAAAAATGCACCGGATGGGTAATAACGAGGCCCAATAATTTGCCCAGCATCGATGGCTCTTCTTAGACCACCGTTGGCTCCGCCTGCGTCACGAACTGTGGTGAAACCTTGCATCAGGTACATCTCTGCCATACGCGTTCCGTGTATGGCGAAATCTTCCCACGTGGTATTCGATTCCATCGTTGGCAAGCTTGGCCCCATTAGCATCAAGTGCGCATGGTTTTCGATAAAGCCTGGGGTTAAGGTTTTGCCTGTACCGTCTATCACTACGGCATCGTCGCGAACATCAATTGTTTTTGCTGAAATGGAGGTAATGATGTTGCCTTCGACCAATACAAAGTGGTCTTCGTACAACTTGTTTTCAGTGCCGTTGAAGACATCGACATTTTGAAATAACGTCTGTGGCAGTTGAGCCTCTTGTTCAGCATAGGCAAACGACGCTACCAATGCGAGTGAAGAGGCAAGCAAAGTCTTCTTCATTTTTTATATCCTTATAATTAACGTAGAACGGTACTTATTGAATTTAAGCCACTGTTAAATATAGGATGTGTATTGGGATTTTGCTGTGATAAATATGTTGATTACGAGATGGGTCACCAAATGGTCACTTTGCTTTTTAAGAACCCTTGCTTACAGCTACTTAATTAAAGTTGTATCTAACACCAAGTTGTAATTGAGGCCCATAAATCCCGTTATTCTTAGAAGATATCGAGAATGCGGCTTTATCCGTTGCATGGAATCTCGCGCCAAACGTAAAGATCGAATGCTCTCCATTTGCACCTACCATGACATTTGCCTCTACTCGTTGGGTAATCCAGGCTCGAAGCCCAGCGTTGAATTCAATAAAGGTTTTGCTTTTCCCTGGAGCGTAAGATCCTTTGTTGTAGTGAAGCAATAGTTGAGTATTGAGATCGATGGCTTGGTTGATAGGCCCATAAATTTGAGGCCCGATATAAACGTCATAGTTGTCTTCATCGAGATCGGCATTTGAGCTTACCCCACCCAGAAGCGCAAGGCTGTCATTGATATCTCGTCCCCCTTCCAAACTAATACCATTTGGCTTTGTTTGAATCCCAAGCTCTACAAAATCGGTAGTGAAATTTGCAGCAGACAATGCTTGGTGAGAGAAGGTACATAGCAGTAGAGGTATTAAATTTTTAATTTTCATATGACTTATAAAAGGTAATGCCAGCGGGGCGAAAATCGGATGGTATTTTAT
>NZ_MCYD01000934.1:0-2222 GCF_002876325.1 Vibrio sp. 10N.261.52.A1 | reverse complement strand
CTAGAATATCAGCGTACACGTGTAAGTCAATATTGAAAGTGTAAACGTGTATTAGTATGTTTTACTTAAATATTGTATAAAGGTAGTGTGAAATGTAGTAGCAAGTCATAAATGGAAGTACTAAGGGCTAATAAATGGAAATTAAGGTAGCTGAATATAAAGATTATGAGCGGATTGCCCAATTACACGCGGATAGCTGGAAGCTATATTACCGTGGCATTCTTGCTGATGATTACCTAGAACATGAGGTTTTGGAGGACAGGTCTGTTATTTGGCAGACACGTTTGATTAATCCTCCTTTTAATCAACATGTTCTATTACTCGAGGAAGGCGGTTTACTGGTTGGTTTTGTCTGCGCATTTGGCAATCATAACTTTGAACGCGGGACGTTCATTGATGCATTGCATGTAGACAGTAACTACCGAGGTCGTGGCTTAGGCAAGCGTTTGTTGTCTGAACTGTCTCAACGATTACAACAATACTATTCTGATTCAGGGCTTTACCTAGAGGTGATGTCTGAAAATCATCAAGCTATTGCGTTTTATGAAGCGATTGGTGGAAAACAAGAATTGGAGCAGGTATGGAACGCGCCATGCGGAAGTCAAGTTAACGAGAAAGTGATCTCTTGGGCTTCTCCCTTTGACCTCGAGCA
This sequence comes from Vibrio sp. 10N.261.52.A1, assembly GCF_002876325.1. NCBI lineage: Bacteria > Pseudomonadati > Pseudomonadota > Gammaproteobacteria > Vibrionales > Vibrionaceae > Vibrio > Vibrio sp. 10N.261.52.A1. The sequence goes on along the minus strand of NZ_MCYD01000934.1, from coordinate 1,570 downwards.
GAGAACCAAAAGCGCTGCGTTTTCGTAATTGTCACGCTCTGACGCTTTGTTCGTCATGATGCAATTTTGCGACTGAGAATACAATTAATGCCCCAAGCATGCAGATGTTTGGGGCTTTTTCGTTTCGCTTGCAATAGAAAAGGGCGTCGGTAAGAAGTTAATTAGACCAAGATGTACGGTTTCGGCCGTTTTTCTTTGAAATATAGAGTGCTTGATCGGCGTCATCGATGAGTTGCTCTACCGAGCCTAGTGCTTGAGGTGAATGTTTAACGCCAATTGAAATTGTGACTTCTAAACGCAGGCGAGAGGGACACTCTAGCAGCGAATCTACGAGTGATTGAATTGAATCTTCAGTCCCGTTTTGTACCAAAATCAGAAACTCTTCTCCTCCATATCGAAAACAGTTACTGCCCAGTGGTAGTTTTTTCTGAATTTCGATGGCCAACTCTTTAATGACCAGATCGCCCATCTGGTGCCCGTAGGTATCATTAATGGTTTTGAAATGGTCAATGTCGATCATAATCGATGTGATGGATAAGTCGCGATCAATGCTCGGTTCGATCACTTGGTGTAAGTAGAGTCGATTATAGCAGCCGGTGAGCGCGTCTTTATAGGAAAGCGCTTCGAACATATTTGATTGTTTACGCAATTGTATCGCTTGTTTTCGAAGTTGCTCCGATTGTGCGAAGCGTTTGTGAACTTCTAAGTCACGTCTAATACAGGCCGCTGAAATCAAAATATAAGCGGACACATAAATAGAAATGGTTTCGACTTCATGAGTAGGCTCTGCAGCATACAGCAAAGGAGATAATCCGATTAGGTAGGCGGCAAAAATAAATGAAAGTGTAGTGATGCTGTATTTGGCCGATAATCTAGAAAACGTACCTATGTAGATCATCACGAGGACGATACCACCTTGGTAATCGAAATTCCCTAGGTCAATCGCGAGCCGCCCAACGTAGACTAGAAACAGCGAGCTAATGACAAGAAAGGTGCTTTCAACGAACTCTAAAACGTTAGGCCTGTACTTGATGCAATACCGAGCAACAACCATCATCATCAAGAACAGTACGATGCGAAAGGCAATTGGTGTAATGCACTCTGTACCGAAGTGAACATAGTCCGAGACAATAAAAGCACAGAATATTGAGATCGGGATGTAGATGAAATTTATGTACGGCAGATAAATTTCATTGTCGAAATAGGTTTTAAATCGTTGATTTTTGAACCCGATGTAAGAGCGCATTGAGAAATTAGCCGAAATTGATACACAATAATTTGCGTAGTATGTCACAGTCTTGATGATTGTAAACGAGCATTTCTATAGATTTGTCAGTATGTTAGCTAGATCAACAAAGGAGGGGCACGATATTCACGTCCTACATGAAATAGAACGTGAATATGTTTAGAGGGATATATGAGAGTGATTAATCGCTATTAACGCTTGTTCTTCAAGTAACGCTTACGACGCTCTTCTTTTTTCTTAGCTTGTTGCTCGGCTTTTAGTGCTGCGGCTTCTTCAACTTCGATCAGCTCTTTTGTGATCATTTCTGGTAGTTCTAGAGTTACC
>NZ_MCYD01000933.1:0-11286 GCF_002876325.1 Vibrio sp. 10N.261.52.A1 | reverse complement strand
AATCAATGTAAATATGAATAATCGCTTTATGAACTTCACCGGATAATCCCTGATTAGTTAAGGCTGATAAGCAGCAAACCCTTGTACTCTAGGCTAAAAAACTAGCTTTCGTTTATTAACGCTTATTTAACTAATAATCACAACCCCTAGATAATCAACGAAATGCTTGGCACTTCAGGAGCTAGGTCACATGGGTTCATCATTAATTACAGGTATAGATATAAATCACCACAGCATCAAAGCTGTGGTGCTAAAACCCGTGGGGGAATTGTACGCCCTAGTGGGATACAAAGAGCTGCCGATTTCGGACGACATTTTTACAGCTAACCATACTTTGGAGTATCAGAAAACTGTTAAGAAACTCAAAGAACTTAGGAAAGGGCTGCCTTTCGGCTGTCGTAACGTCGCCATTTCGGTACCTGATAACACGGTGATCAGCAAGGTACTGCAAATTGAGAGTGAACTCGAAGATAGAGAGAAAGAGTTTTCGATCTACCAAACCTTCGCCCATCAATCTCCTTTTCCCATCGAGGAGCTGAGTTTAGATTTTGTGAAGCTGGAAGACAAACGATTTGGTAAAGGTTCGACGAGCAGTTATCAGGTTTATGCTACTCGTAAAGAAGTGGTCGATAGCCGAGCAGAGGCATTAACCAAGGCTGGCTTTAAACCTGTTGTCGTTGATACGCAGGCGCATGGTTTACTTCATGTTTGGCAGCTTGCCTCACGTTTATACCCAGAGAAAAGTAATTGGCTGTTGGTGGACATTGGCGTTGATCAAACCTCGCTGGGCATCATTCCTCAGGGAGCAGCCCCTTTCTATAAAGACATCGCCTTTGGCACTCAAGACCTTTGCAGTATCGAAAACCCCAATGATATCGAGGCTGCGTTTGGCAGTGCTCAGGATACTCATCAATTTATCGTTAACTTAATTGAAAAGCTCAAACGTCAGTTGCAGCTCTATTCCTCGGTGAATGTTCACCAACCTATCTCAGGCATCTGGTTAATGGGCGAGGGCGCCAGCACACCAATGGTGGCTGAAGAGCTTGAACGACATTTTCAGTTGAGCTGTGAATCATTGAATCCTTTATCCCTGTTTGAGAATAAGGTCGCGAGGAAGCGCCGCCTACAAATGGATTGGCATCATTTTGGTATTGCTGCGGGTATGGCGATGAGCGGACTTAAATGGCAGGGAGAGAAGCATGTTGCATCAAATTAACCTGCTACCTTGGCGTGATGAGATTCGTGCTCAGCACCGAAAACGTTTCATTCATTTAGTTATCCTTGGTGTGATTGTGGCTGGCGCAGGGCAGTGGGCGGTCGATAATTATTTCCAGGATCAACAAGCAAAACAGCAAGCTCGTCTTAATTATCTCAATCAATATATTGCTGACCTCGACCGTCAGATTCAATCGCTAAAAGTTGCAGAGCAAGAGCACAAAGCCATTTTGACTCGACTTGATGTGGTGGAATCTTTGCAGCTCGGCCGTAATAAAACCACCGACTTTATGAACTTGATGCCGGAGCTGATTCCTGAGGGCGTGTATGTCGACAAAATAAAGATGAACGGTCAAGAGATTGAGATGGCGGGTATCAGTGACAGTACCGCTCGTCTCGCCACCATGCTGGATAACTTAGAACGCTCTGAATCTCTGAAAGGGGTCGAAATGCACTCTATTGTCCATAATCGTAAGCGCTTCAATAAAGAGTTTCAGACCTTCAAGGTATCTTTCGTCTTCAGCCCTGTGTCATTAGATAGTACAACTGCACATCGAAAGGGTAAGGGGGCTAACCATGGCTAGCTTTCCAAACATGATGAGCCTGCAAGAGCTTGATATCGATGAGATCACCGAGTGGCCACTGTTGCCTCAGTTATTGGTGATTCTATTGCTGGTGGCGCTTATTCAAGGGCTGGGAACCTGGTTCTATATTTTGCCCTTGGATGACGAGCTACAACAGATGAAGCAGCAAGAGAAGACCTTGAAAGCAACACTGCGCATCAAAGCCAATAAGGTTGCCGCTTTACCTAAGCTTCAGGGCCAACTGGATGAACTGACTAGTCGCTATGATTACCTGTTAGAACAGCTGCCCGTGCAAAAAGAGTTGGCGAGCATGTTGGCATCAGTCAATGAGCTCGGTTTAGATAACTCACTAACCTTTACCCGAATTGACTGGGGTGAAAAACAGAACAAAGCCTTCCTATACCGCTTGCCTCTTAACATCGAACTGACTGGTGATTACCACGAGATAGGCGACTTCTCTGCAGCTATCGCCAAGCTCCCGCGAATCATCAGCTTTGATGATGTGAGTTGGCAGCGAGTCAGCCAAGAAAGCAGCACACTTCACTTCAGGGTTCGAGCTTATACCTACCAGTTTAAATCGGAGGTCAACGATGAGGCCCAATAGCGCGCTCTATTCAACGTTGTTACTGCTGATGTTGTCGGGCTGCAAAGCCAATCAAGACTCACTAGAAGACTTCGTGGTGCAGGTTGAGCTCAAAGCGAAAAAAGAAGTTGAGCAGCTTGTTCCTGCGACTGAGTTCTCAGCCGCTACCTATCAACGACGTGCTTTTCGTCCTCCCTTTGAACTACCCAAAGAAGCGATCGTGCAAAACCAGCCCTTGGTGAAGAAAGATTGCTGGCAACCTAGCGCTCGTGCTCGCAGTGGCAAGTTAGAGAAATACCCACTCAGTAAATTGCGCTTGAAAGGTGTGATGGGCAGTGGAACGAGTGTGTTTGGGCTTGTACAAACGCCTAAGGGCAATGTCGTCAATGTGAAAAAAGGCCAGTTTATCGGCTTAAACAACGGCCGAGTTACTAAGGTAACGAGCCAGTACGTTCTGATTAATGAAACTCTTCCAGATGGCTTAGGTTGTTGGCATAAGCGCAACGTTAGGCTGGCTCTGAAATAAACCAATGTCACATGATGTGGATATGAGATGTAAATATGAATAAAGGAATAAGTGGATTAGTGAGCAAAGCTCTACAAGGTTTTGCTGTGTCTGTGATGTTGGTTTTTAGCGTCTTCGGCTACGCAGAGAGCTCGTCTAATAAATTAGAGAACATTGATTTTAGAGTTAACAAGGATAAAGACGCTGTCATTATCATTGAGTTAGCAACCAGTAGCGCGGTGGTTGATGTTCAGCGAGCACAAGAAGGCTTGAGCATCGAACTTATCAATACAGAAGTGGATGATGACAAGCTCTACCTTTTGGACGTTAAAGATTTCGCGACTCTGGTTGAGGGGATTGAGGTATACAAAGAGACGCCAAGCACTCGCTTGCTGGCAACGATTAACAGTGACTACCAATACGAATATGACCTCAAGGGGCGCTTCATCGAGGTGGTGATCAGCAAGCCCACGATTGAAGAAGTGACGACAGAGAAAAGCGTACTTGAGAAAGAGGGTAAGCTGATATCGATTAACTTCCAAGATATCCCAGTTCGAAATGTCCTTCAGTTGATTGCTGACTACAATGAGTTCAACTTGGTGGTATCAGACTCGGTCGCGGGTAACCTGACGTTACGTTTGGATGGTGTTCCTTGGCAGCAAGTTCTCGACATTATCTTGCAAGTTAAGGGCTTGGATAAGCGCGTTGATGGCAACGTTATCTTGGTCGCTCCCAAAGCAGAACTGGATCTGAGAGAACAGCAAGCGCTCGAAAAGTCCCGTTTAGAAGAAGAGCTTGGGGAACTTAAATCAGAAATCATCAAGATTAACTTTGCTAAATCCACCGATATAGCTGACATGATTGGTGGTGAAGGGGCGGTGAGTATGCTGTCTGATCGCGGTTCAATTACCATAGATGAACGTACGAACTCTCTACTGATTCGCGAGCTGGAAGAGAACATTGCGGTGATCCGCGGCATTATTGAGTCGTTAGATATCCCTGTGAAGCAAGTACAGATAGAGGCGCGTATTGTTACCGTCACCGAAGGTAACCTTGATGAACTCGGCGTGCGCTGGGGCGTTTCATCGACCAACGGAAGCTTCACTGTTGGTGGTTCAATTGAAGGCAACCACCCCTCAGCCATTACACCTTATGACGATAGCAGCAGTAGTGTTATTGATGACTACCTTAACGTGAATTTGGCGGCGACATCGCCAAATGCATCGAGTATTGCGTTTCAGGTAGCCAAGCTTGGCTCAGATACGCTGCTCGATCTTGAGTTATCTGCACTGCAACAAGAGTCTAAGGCGGAGATCATCTCTAGCCCACGCTTAATCACCACCAATAAAAAGCCGGCTTATATTGAGCAAGGTACTGAAATTCCTTACTTAGAGTCCTCTTCGAGCGGTGCAACGTCCGTCGCATTTAAGAAAGCTGTGTTGAGTTTGAAAGTTACCCCTCAAATCACACCAGACAATCGCTTGGTTCTGGATTTGAGTGTGACTCAAGATAGGCCTGGACAAGTGGTGAAAACAGGAACTGGGGAAGCGGTCGCTATAGATACCCAAAGAATAGGTACGCAAGTGCTTGTTAATAATGGTGAAACTGTTGTTCTTGGTGGAATATTTCAACACAGTGTCAGTAGTACAGTCGATAAAGTTCCTCTGTTGGGAGACCTTCCTTTATTGGGTGCATTGTTCCGTCGCAGCTACGAAAATGTGGGTAAAAGTGAACTGCTTATCTTTGTTACACCTAAAGTTGTGATTCAGTAACGTACAATTAGATTAAAAATAAAGTTGCATTAGTGGCACCTAACCTTGATAATTTCGGGTCTTATCACGAATTATCTGTGAGGAATCGGTGCCACGGGCCTTTTAATTTCAGTACTTGTACTGACCTACCTTGTGGCGATGTCATTGAATTAACGTTGTAAATTACTGCTAAAAACATGGCTGAGAAACGCAATATTTTTCTTGTTGGCCCAATGGGCGCCGGCAAAAGTACAATTGGTAGACACCTAGCTTCCCAACTTCATATGGAGTTTCTAGACTCTGACACTGTGATTGAAGAGCGCACTGGCGCAGACATCGCATGGGTTTTTGATGTTGAGGGCGAAGAAGGTTTCCGTAAGCGCGAAGAATCTGTAATCAACGATCTGACTGAAGAGCAAGGTATTGTTCTAGCGACAGGCGGTGGTTCAGTGATGAGCAAAGAAAACCGTAACCGTCTATCTGCACGAGGCATTGTTGTATACCTAGAGACAACAATTGAAAAGCAACTTGCTCGCACAAATCGCGACAAGAAACGCCCTCTACTTCAAACAGACAACCCGCGTGATGTGCTAGAAGATCTAGCTGTATCTCGCAACGCACTATACGAAGAAGTGGCGGACTACACAGTTCGTACTGACGACCAAAGTGCAAAAGTGGTAGCCAACCAGATCGTAAAAATGCTAGAAGAACGTTAAGTTCATTTTTTTCGGAGAGCAAACCCATGGAACGGATTACGGTCAATCTAGCTGAGCGTAGCTACCCTATCTCTATTGGCGCCGGGTTATTTGACGACCCGGCGTACCTTTCTTTTTTATCAGGCAAGCAGAAAGTCGTTGTTATCAGTAATGTGACAGTAGCGCCTCTTTACGCTGATAAAATTCTATCTTTACTGGATCAAGTTGGCTGTCAGACATCTCTTCTCGAGTTACCTGATGGTGAGCAATACAAAACGCTTGAAACGTTCAATTCAGTGATGAGCTACATGCTTGAAGGAAATTACAGCCGCGATGTGGTGGTGATTGCTTTAGGTGGTGGTGTTATCGGTGATTTGGTCGGCTTTGCTGCATCTTGTTACCAGCGTGGTATTGATTTCATTCAAATCCCGACAACGCTTCTTTCTCAAGTGGACTCTTCTGTTGGTGGTAAAACCGCAGTAAACCATCCTCTTGGTAAGAATATGATCGGTGCATTCTACCAACCAAAATCTGTGATCATCGATACCAACTGTTTATCAACGCTTCCTGAGCGTGAGTTTGCAGCGGGCATTGCTGAAGTCATCAAATACGGCATCATTTACGATGAAGCCTTCTTTGATTGGTTGGAGCAGAATCTAGAGAAACTTTATCAACTTGATGAACAAGCACTGATTACTGCAATTGCTCGTTGTTGTGCAATTAAGGCTGAAGTGGTTGCTCTAGATGAAAAAGAGTCAGGAATCAGAGCGTTATTGAACCTAGGTCATACATTTGGTCATGCGATCGAAGCAGAACTAGGCTATGGTAATTGGCTACATGGTGAAGCTGTGTCTTCAGGTACTGTAATGGCAGCGAAAACTGCTCAGTTGCAGGGACTGATCACTCAGCAGCAGCTTGAGCGAATTATTTCTATACTCAAGAATGCGAAACTGCCAGTTCATACGCCAGAAAGCATGTCTTTTGAAGACTTTATGACGCACATGATGCGTGATAAGAAAGTGCTGTCTGGTCAATTACGTCTGGTATTGCCAACAAGTATTGGTACTGCTGAAGTGGTTGCTGATGTGCCTCAGGACATCATTAAACAAGCGATTGATTTCTGCCGTACTCTTTAAATTTGGTTGTGAGGTTGCCTAGTTAAACTCTAGGCAACTGAAGCGTTTTACTGATCGATCTAATCAGTAGGGATCCGCAATGAGTTTGGCTCATGAATTAAGAGTATTAGAGTTAGAGTCTCAAGTTGAGCTGCTAGAGCGCTTACAGCTTTTGACTAACTTTGGTTCAAATCTAGTAACGGTGGCTGGTAAACCTGGCTCTGGCCGTTCTTGGTTAGCACAGCGTTATCTCGAAGCGTGGGCGACAGAAAAAAATCAGTGTTTACTGCTTTGTCATCCAAGCCAAGACGACCAACAACGCCGCGCGCTTATTCTTAGCCAAATTGTTTCTGATCCGTTATTTAATCAACATGACTCCTTATCTGATAGCCTAGCAAGGTTGCTGGATGGTGAGCCGTGTAGCGTGGTTATCGTTGTCGATGATGCCCACCGACTCTCTGAGCTATTGGTATCCGAACTATGGATGTTGGTACTGGAAGCTCAAGCTAATCCCCAATGGACGATCAATGTCGTTCTTTTCTCAGAAATTGGTCACCTAGACACCTTACTCACACGTCTAAGTTACGGCCAACAACACAAGCCTATCGATCTTGAGATCGATGACCTTTCGCAACCAGAAGCTGAACATTTCTTTGAATCACTAGTGATTCGATATGTGGATGATGAGTCTGAAACTCGTGTGCGACGTGCGTTTAACAAAGCGCAACCTCTGCCTGGCGAGCTAATGGCTTTAGGAGAATTGAAAGTGGAAAAAAGGATTATTATTCGCTCAATCATTGGCTCACCAATCAATATCGCGATTGTGGTAGCCCTGTTGCTGTTGTTAATTGGTGGTGGTTATTGGTGGATGTTCAGCCAACCGACCCCGGATGACAAAGCGCAATCTCTGATCGCACCTATCGAGCAGACTGCTATTCCAACCTTTGAAGTGGACCGTGGCTCAGAACAAGCTGGTGTTGAGGGAGTGGTAGACTCTGAAACGTCAACTGATATCAGTTATCAAGGCGCTGATGATGACAGTTCATCTTTGCCACCGGTTGTGGTGGAAGAGACGGCTAGCGTGGGTGAGGTTGAGCAAGACCAACAGCGTGTCGTGATTACTTCGGATGTGGTTGATGCTCTACTGGATGATAAAGCTCAGAGTGCTGATACCAGCGCCATTGATGCTGCGGTAGAGGAGAACACTCAAGTAGAGGCTAATTCACAGGCTGACGCTGAAGCGATTGCTCCAGCTGATGAAGAATCTGACTTAACTGAATCAACGCCTCCGACTAAGAAGATCACCTTCTCGTTTTCTCGTGAGGAGCTACAAGCTATCTCACCGCGAGCGTACACCTTACAGTTGAGTGCGATGACTTCGTTGGAAGATGTGCAGTCTTTCATTGAAAAATACGATCTAGAGAATAAGGTTCGTATCTACCCAACTCTGCGTAACGATACCAAGTGGTTTATCATCACTTATCAAGATTACCCAACGATTCAGGTGGCGCGAGATGCGGTAAGTACACTCTCAAAACCACTTCAACAGTTGGAACCTTGGGCAAAATCGATGAATCAAGTGCATCGAGAGATAGAACGTGCGAAATAACCCTGAGCTTAGCCTCAAAATATGTTACATTCCGCAGCCTTATTTTTGTGTTGATAGATAGAGCAGTAAATGAAAAAGCAGCGTGCCTTTCTAAAATGGGCTGGTGGTAAATATGGCCTAGTTGAAGACATCCAACGTCACCTGCCACCTGCTCGTAAATTGGTAGAACCATTTGTTGGTGCTGGTTCTGTGTTTTTGAACACGGACTATGAACAGTATCTACTGGCTGATATCAATCCCGATCTTATCAACCTGTATAATCTACTTAAAACCGACCCTGAGACCTACATCGCGGAAGCAAAGCGTTGGTTCTGCCCTGAGAACAACCGCAAAGAAGCCTTCTTAGATATTCGAGCTCAGTTCAACGATACTGACAATGTTATGTATCGCTCACTTGCTTTCTTGTACATGAACCGATTTGGCTTCAATGGCCTATGTCGCTACAACAAGAAAGGCGGTTTTAACGTTCCGTTTGGTTCTTACAAAAAGCCTTACTTCCCAGAAGCTGAGCTGGAGTTTTTCGCTGAAAAAGCGAAAAAGGCTACCTTCGTGTGTGAGGGATACCATGAAACCTTTAGCCGTGCCCGTAAAGGTTGCGTGGTTTACTGCGATCCTCCTTACGCACCGCTGTCAAATACCGCTAACTTTACCTCTTACGCAGGTAACGGCTTTAGCTTAGATGATCAAGCAGCACTGGCTGACGTTGCTGAAAAAGCGGCGACAGAACGCGGTATCCCTGTGTTGATTTCTAACCACGACACGACATTAACGCGTCGCTTGTATCATGGTGCAGAGTTGAACGTGGTGAAGGTGAAGCGCACTATCAGCCGTAATGGCGCTGGTCGTAATAAAGTGGATGAGCTACTCGCGCTGTTCCATCAAGATAAAAACCAGCAACACGCTGCAGCAGAATAACCTCGATCCCCTCAAATTGAGTGACCAACAGGTACTTTCTTAAACTAATCTTTCGAACTGCTAGGATCTGCCTAGGTGCTTAGGTAGAATTGCACACCAAATAGTCTTGGGGTTGAATCTTGTATGCGTATGAGGTGCCACCAAGGCGGTGAACTCGCAATTTACTTACTCTTAAGAGGTTTGGTATGAAAGATTTTCTAATCGCTCCATCAATTTTGTCTGCAGATTTTGCTCGTCTTGGTGAAGACGTTGAAAAAGTACTCGCAGCCGGTGCCGATGTTGTGCACTTTGATGTGATGGATAACCACTACGTACCTAACCTGACTTTTGGCGCGCCTATCTGTAAAGCACTACGTGACTACGGTATTACTGCTCCAATCGATGTTCACCTAATGGTGAAACCGGTTGACAACATCGTGCCTGAGTTTGCAAAGGCTGGCGCATCGATGATTACCTTCCACGTAGAAGCATCAGAGCACATCGATCGCACTCTACAACTGATCAAAGAGCACGGCTGTAAAGCGGGCGTGGTTCTTAACCCAGCGACACCACTATCTTGCCTAGATTACATCATGGATAAAGTAGACATGATCCTATTGATGTCTGTGAACCCAGGTTTCGGCGGTCAATCTTTCATTCCTCACACTTTAGATAAGCTACGTGCGGTTCGTAAGTTGATTGACGAATCCGGTCGTGATATTCGCCTAGAGATCGACGGTGGTGTAAAGGTGGATAACATTCGTGAAATCGCAGAAGCGGGTGCAGATATGTTCGTTGCTGGCTCTGCGATCTTCAATCAACCAGATTACAAAGAAGTGATTGATGAGATGCGTGCAGAGCTTGCAAAAGTAAACGCATAAAAGTAGAACTAGGGTCAGTTGACCTAAAATCAAAAAATTTAGATTAAGGGGGCTGATTGGCCCCTTTTTTACGTCTTATTGCTCAACACATGAGACGAATATAATTAATAGGAAAGTAAGATGTCATTAAGCTCAATAAAACTGATCGCCTTTGATTTGGATGGAACCTTGTTAGACAGCGTGCCTGATTTGGCAGTCGCTGCTGACCAAGCTTGCCAGGAGCTAGGCTTCCCTTCAGTGAGTGAAGAACAAGTTCGTGATTACGTAGGTAACGGTGCTGACGTACTTATCGGTCGTTCACTAAGCCGTAACCTAACCGTTGACCCAAACTTAGATCCAGATCTTCTGAAGAAAGCACGTATCTTGTTTGATGACTTCTACGAGCAGGGCGGCCATAAGCTGAGCCACCTTTACCCATTAGTAAAAGAGACCTTGGCAGAGCTGCACCAAGCGGGCTTTACTATGGCATTGGTAACGAACAAGCCATCGAAGTTTGTGCCAGACGTGCTAGCGCAACACGGTATCGATAAGTACTTTGTAGATGTACTTGGCGGTGATTCTTTCCCAGAGAAAAAACCGAACCCAGTAGCGCTAAACTGGTTGCTAGAAAAGCACAATGTGAAAGCAGAAGAGATGCTAATGGTTGGCGATTCAAGTAATGACATTAAAGCGGCAAAGAATGCGGGTTGTCATTCGTTTGGCCTGACTTACGGCTACAACCACGGTGAGCCTATTTCAGCATCAAACCCTGACTACGTGGCAGATAATGTCGCGCAATTGCTCGATGTCGTTCTAGTTTCTGCATAAAGCGGACAAAAGTTAGCTAACCCACTAGCAAAATACTTATCAATGAGTACACTGGATGAGCCGCGCAGAAAGAGCTGTGCGGCTTTTCTATATTTAAGTTAAGAAGCTAAGCCATCAATTGACTTAGCGAATAAGCAAAGGAATTAAAACCATGAGCAAGCCCATCGTATTGAGTGGTGTTCAACCATCTGGTGAACTAAGTATCGGTAACTACTTGGGTGCTCTACGTCAATGGCAACAGATGCAAGATGACTACGATTGCCAATACTGTGTGGTAGACCTTCACGCAATTACGGTTCGTCAAGATCCGAAAGCACTGCATGAAGCGACTCTAGACGCACTAGCAATCTGTCTTGCTGTCGGTGTTGATCCAAAGAAGAGCACGCTATTTGTTCAGTCTCACGTACCAGAGCATGCTCAACTTGGTTGGCTTCTTAACTGTTACACACAAATGGGTGAACTGAGCCGTATGACTCAGTTTAAAGACAAGTCTGCGCGTCACTCAAACGACGTAAACGTAGGTCTGTTTGATTACCCTGTATTGATGGCTGCGGATATCCTGCTTTACGGTGCTCACCAAGTACCTGTAGGTAGCGACCAGAAACAACACCTAGAGTTAGCGCGTGATATCGCAACTCGCTTCAACA
>NZ_MCYD01000932.1:0-1260 GCF_002876325.1 Vibrio sp. 10N.261.52.A1 | reverse complement strand
ACTATATATGGCTATTATCCAAGTATTAATTGGTTGCAAATACCATATTACGTGCTTTGCTCACTATTACTGATGCTAGGTGTTTCATGGATTACATCTTCTATCGTAATTTTCTTTAGAGATATAGGTCAACTTATTGCAGTAACCATACAGTTAGGCTTTTGGGGCACTCCTATTTTTTGGGATATCGCTATGGTACCACAAGAGTATCAATGGGTGCTTAAGCTAAATCCTGTATTCTATATCACCGAAGGTTATAGGAATACGCTAACAACCGAGTCATGGTTTTGGGAGTCGATGAGTTGGACCGCTTATTTTTGGTTGGTGACTTTGATTACTTTACTACTTGGGACTGTTTGTTTTAAAAGATTAAAACCGCACTTTGCGGATGTGTTATAGAAGGTTTAAATGATGAACGAACTTGCCATAAGTTGTAGAAATTTAACTAAAACTTATCCAATGTACCACAACCCTAAGGATCGTTTTAAAGAAGCTCTTCACCCATTCAGAAAAATCTATCACGAGGACTTTTATGCCCTAAGAGATGTAAGTTTTGATATAAGACGAGGTGAAACTGTTGGAATAATTGGACAAAATGGTGCAGGTAAGTCAACGCTTCTTAAGATAATTACCGGAGTTTTGACCCCAACATCAGGTACTTCCGAAGTTAATGGCGTTGTTTCGTCGATTCTAGAGCTAGGCACTGGATTTAATGATGAGTTAACAGGAATAGAAAATATATACGTTAACAGCTCTTTGATGGGAGTGTCTAAAGAAAACGTCGACAAAAAACTAGATCAGATTATTGCATTTGCAGATATCGGTGATCATATCAATCAGCCTGTACGTGGTTATTCTTCAGGTATGTTTGCGAGATTAGCATTCTCTATAGCTATCAGTATCGAGCCCGACATACTTATTGTGGATGAGGCATTAGCCGTAGGTGACATGAACTTTCAAGCTAAATGTATGACAGCGATGAAAAGAATTCAAGACAACGGTACAACAATTCTCTTTGTGAGCCACGACATTAGTAGTGTTAAGAGCTTGTGTGAAAAAGCAATATATATACAGTCCGGAGCTCTAAAAGCTGTTGGTGATGCAGGCGAAATAGCAGATCTTTATATGAAAGATATGAGGGAGCAATTGAATCAAAACATCCCTTATACTGAAGAAACGACACTTACCGAAAATGATCTTTCAAAGGAGCAAGCTAACTCAATAGATTCTCCGGTTGACTATGAATATAAACTAGAAGAC
>NZ_MCYD01000931.1:0-3349 GCF_002876325.1 Vibrio sp. 10N.261.52.A1 | reverse complement strand
CAGATAAGGTGGTTACCGTAAGCTCTCGCGTAGCCGGTGCTGCAACTAGAGCGGCAAGTGAAATAGGCAAAAGCAGTCGCTTGAAAGAGAGTGAAAACTGAGTCGTTTTCGCTGTGCTACTACTTGGTAAAAATGAGATTAGTCGATCCATGGGTGTTACTCAAAAATAGGTGTCTAAAGATTAATATATACGAATGATAATAATTATCAATTGCATTCTTGGGTTTTTTCTCTATTCTTGAAGTGGGGAAAATCGACGAAACATGACCAAACTAAAAAAATAAGGTAAAGTGTGCCTAATAAAGAGAGGCTCTATAGGTAGAGTCGTAATTGTTAGTGTAATAGGAAGAAACATGATTTTAGTTGTTGGTCACAAAAACCCTGATAGTGACAGTATTTGTAGTGCGTTAGTTGCAACAGAGCTTCTTAAAGCTCGTGGCGAGGAAGCGACACCAATTCGCCAAGGCGAGATCAACCGCGAAACTCAACACATTCTTGAAGTTGCTGGTGCAGAAATGCCAGAACTTCGTACTTCTGTTGCTGGTGAGAAAATCTGGCTAGTAGACTACTCAGATCTAGCACAAGCACCAGACGATGTTGCTGACGCAGAGATCCTAGGTATTGTCGATCACCACCGTCTAGGCGACGTGATGACAGTTAACCCAATGGAAGCTTGGATCTGGCCTGTTGGTTGTACTAACACAGTACTTTTCAACATGTTCAAGATTGAAGGTCACGCTATCTCTCAACAAATCGCTAAGCTAATGATGTCTGCAATCCTTTCAGACACTGTTGGTTTCGCATCTCCAACTTGTACTCAAAAAGATAAAGACGCGGTTGCTGAACTTGCTGAAATCGCTGGCGTAGACGACGTTGATGCATTCATCAAAGCACTTCTAATCGCTAAAACAAACATCGAAGGCCTATCTGCTGCACAGCTAGTAGAAAAAGACCTTAAAGGCTACCCATTCAACGGTCGCGATGTTGTTGTTGGTCAAGTTGAGCTTGCGACTCTTGAGCAAGTAGATGGCATGATCGAAGCACTTGAAGCGGATCTTGAAGAGCGTTGTGAGAAAGACGGTCTAGCATTCGCTGCTGTAATGCTTACTGACATCACCACAGCTCAAACTCGTCTACTTTACAAAGGTGAGTGGGCTGATAAATTGGTTAAGCACGAAAAAGACGGCATGCTAATGATGGAAAATACATTAAGCCGTAAGAAACAAGGCTGGCCTTGGCTACAAGGTGAGCTTGTTTAATCAAGTCACTTAATAATAAACGCCTGCTAACTTAGCAGGCGTTTTTCTTTGAAGTAAGCACTTTTCTTCATCGATAATATTTGCAGTTAAAAGCACGCTGCATAAAATAACTTTAAGCGCAAAGTTACTGACTAAAGTAGGAAACTAAGATGACTACACAGCTAGACGATAAAAGAATCGCTGAAATTAATAAGTACACGGGTGAGCAACGCCTAAAGTACTGTGTGAAAGAAATCGTAGCAAACCGTGAAGTATGGATCTTAACCGATGAGCACGGTTGTGTAATGCTAAACACAGAAGACGAAGACTGCGTTCCTGTATGGCCAAACCAAGAGTTTGCTGAGTCATGGGCGACAGGTGACTGGGCTGAGTGTAAGGCTGAGTCTATCTCATTAAACAAATGGCACAGCCGTTGGACGAACGGTCTAGAAGACGATGAACTTGCTGTGGTTGTATTCCCTAACGAGCAAGAAGAAGGCGTTATCCTGTTCCCTGATGAATTTGACTTCGAGCTGAAAAAACAGGCTGCTAAGCGTTAATCTTCTCGTCACATCATAAGTCAGCGTTGCCTTCTGTTAGGCAACGCTTTAATCCTGTTTGCTGTTGCAGCGTCCCCCAAGTAACACAACTACTATCTCGCGTACTAATATCCAATCAACTGATACAAAGGTGCTTGCTGTGCAGTGTTTGGTGCCCGTTTAAGTACACCCGTCTCTTGATACCTCTTCAAAATTTTTCGCACAATGGGTCTTACTTGTGTTTTGGTCATCCCAGGTTTTAACTCTGGTTCGTAGAGTAATTGAAGTAGCACCACATCTAACGGTGAAAGTAGATCCTCTGGCGTATGATCGTTGAAGATGGAAGGGTAGGCTTTATCTGAATCATTGGGTAGCCCAAGAATTTGTGTGATTTCTTCTACGATACAGGCGACAAGCTTTCCTCGTGATCTAGCCTGATCAACAGGAATAATGATTCCTGCATAGACAATTTCACCTTTTGCGTTAGCTCGATAACCCGCTGTGCAAATCGCACTGTTTAGGTGCTCGGTCGATTTGAGATTGAGTACACGTTTGGACTCGGAAATCCACTTGCTTTGCCTGGTGTATATCCATTTAACGTTCGCTTCAGGCTCTTTACTGACGAGTGAGATGGGGTGTTGGGTCACTTGAGCTAAGTGCTGGATATGCAGTTCGGCGAGTTCTTGATGAAGTTCTTTATCGACGACACGATGGTCAATCCAAACTTTGATAGGTTGCTGCCATTTGGCGAGTGGTTTAGTTCCTGAGGCGTATTCGTGTTGCAGTGCCACGTTATAAAACGCGGTTTCTATGAAGGCTTTATCTAACCAAGTCAGCGGTGTGCTTGCCGCTTTAAATGAGAGGCTGATAAGCAAGAGGGGAAGCATTGTAGCGGTTCGTAACATACTTTCCCTCCTACTCAACATAGCTTGGTTCTAGCTTAGTCGTTTCAGCTTAGTGGTTTGGCGCTTTGGAGAAATGGCTCTCAACCAGTCTTTGGGTGATTTGGTGACCTGGGTTGGTTAACACTTCATCGGTGTCTCCGCTCTCAACCACATCGCCTTCGTGCATCACAATGATTTTGTCGGTGATGTGCTTAACAATGCCAAGGTGTTGAGATACGTAGACGAAGGATACGCCCATCTCTTCTTGCAGTTCTAAGAATAGGTTGATGATCTGAGAACGCATTGCCATATCTAGACCGTTCAGAGCTTCGTCAGCGACAATGATTGATGGTTGAAGTATCAAGGCTCGAGCTAGACAAACCCTTTGTTTCTGACCCGCAGCAAGCATCTGAGGGTAGAAGTAAGCATGTTCCGGCAGAAGGCCTACACGTAAGAGTGTGTCCTTTACACGGCGCATACGGGCTTCTGGTGGCATGTTGGTGTTTCGCTTCAAAGGGCCTTCCAGAATACGACCAATCTGAATGCGCGGGTTAAGCGATGTATTGGGATCTTGGAAGATCATGCGAATCAGCTTACAGCGAGTTGAGTAGTCTTTGTGTTCCAGCTTTTCACCGTTTACACGAATCTCACCCGCAGTCGGTTCTACCATGCCTGCTAGCATTCTTGC
>NZ_MCYD01000930.1:0-2798 GCF_002876325.1 Vibrio sp. 10N.261.52.A1 | reverse complement strand
GGCTTTAACTTATCTAAACGCAGTACACCAAGCTTTTTCTCTGTGGTTTTATCTTGCACGAGATAAAAAAAGTCAGAGGTTGATGCTAATTTTCGCCGCATCCAGTCCTGATGCTCTTCCCATGTGGGTACATTACTATTTAATGCGAATTCACGAGTCTTGGGGTGGCATTGCCATTCATAAACCGTTCTGATATCACCATGATTTGCAATAACTAGTTGCAGGTTAGAATCACGATTAGGCTCAATAAGCTGAGCTATTTCCAATACCAATCTTCTTACCCCTAAACCATCACACAGCTTTAAATTCGCTGTATAAAGCTCATCCCACAGGCTTAACGCACGCTGATAAGTAGGTAATATATCAGACTCAATGTCTTCTAAGGTGACTTTGAGTATCGCTTTATGCAATTGTAATTGAGAACAAATTGTTGCTTGATTATCAGCTAGTGGTATCAGAATACTAGGTAAGCCAAGACAAGCCCGCTCCCAACTTGTGGTACCGGGCGCGCCAATTGCTAGATCATGCTTGAGCATTAAAGAGGCCATATCGGCCTCAAAATCTTGATGACGAACATGGCTATGTATGTCACACCATTGTTTGACTTGCTCATAATGTGGGGCTCTAGGACTCAGTAAAACAGTGAAGTTAGCACTAATTTCACCAACAAGACTTTGCAAAGATTTTAGGGTAGCGTTAGGGTTATCAATACCCCCCATAGAGATTAACACTTTCGGCTTCGCTCCTGGTCCCTTACGATGGCAAGCTTGCTCTCTTAATGCAGCAAAATTGGGGGCCAAAATTGCATACTCACTGCCAGTTAAAGCACGGGCCGAACCGGGATAGTCAGTGCACTTGCGCCCTAATGTTTGATCGATTATTAAGTCTGCATAGTGCTCTCGAACAAGATCATCGATAGCGACTAGAAAACAGCTAAGAGCTTGTTTAACAAGTTTTTGCCAAGGTTTACTGATTGCATAATGGTCAGTTATGACCAGATCTGCTTTACCGACCACTTGAACAAAATCTAATGCATCCTCAGAGAAACTTCGCTGGAGCCAAGCGTCGTAATCAGCCTCATATTTCGGTATACAGGGCTCTTTAGAAGGGGTCAATTTAATGACTTCAAAGCCACGTTCTTCAATATAGGAAATCATATCCCCTGACTGCGGTAAACACGCAAAGTAAATATCATCCCCCCGTTGTTTTAATGCACCTGCAAGCACTAAACAACGCATCACATGTCCACTACCAATCCAGCCAGAGGCATCAACTCTAAAGACAACTCTCATAAGAACCTAGTTAGTTTAACGCTATATATAATGCTTCGGCCAAATCCCAATCCTCAGGAGTATCAATATCTTGAACCCGACTCCTAGGTAATAAAACCACGCTTGAGTGGTTAGCAAATATCGCCTTTCTTTCTAAAAATGCTTCCGTTTTCCCCCAATAAAACTGACCAGCGTCATGATATGCTTCTTCTAAGTCCTGAGAGCGCACTTGTTCATTTTCAGGGGAAAACATTGCCACTTGCCCCTCAGGTGAGATCCTTATAGCTCGCTGAATAGGGAACGGGAACGTAGCGGCACTAAAAACAAACTCAAATCCCCCCTGATTGAGCTTATCCAAACCTTGTTGAAGGTACCCAGGGGTGACAAAAGGAGCCGTCGCATACAAACAACAAACAGCGTCGATGTTCCATCCATTATCCTTGCACCACATTAGAGCGTGCTGCATGACATCCATTGTCGTCGCATAATCATCAGAAATATCAGCAGGACGCAAAAATGGTACCTCAGCACCGTATTGCTCCGCTACCTCGGCGATTTCAGCATCATCCGTAGAGACTATCACCTTATCAAAACACCCTGAAGTAATGGCAGCTTCAATAGGGTAAGCAATCATCGGTTTACCATGAAAGTGTTTAATATTCTTGCGAGGAATACGCTTACTGCCACCACGCGCCGGGATAACTGCAATTTTCATCATTAACTCCTAACGCTAACCCCTTGCTGAGCAAGGTAGCTCTTCGCTTCATTAGGGGTCTGCTCTGTAAAATGGAACATAGCAGCAGCAGCTAGAGCGTCCACACCTGAATAATCAAAAGCATGATGCATATCTTGATAATCTTTAGCACCGCCACCGCCAATCACTGGGATACTAACGCTATCAACAGCTAACTTAAAAAGTTCACTATCGTAACCTATCATCGAACCATCGATTTCAATACGGGTTACCAATAACTCACCCGCACCATAAGACTCAATCATCCGAGCTGCATCGACAAGGGTATATTTTGTCTCTAACTTACCTGAGTGGGTAAATACCTTGTATTCACCCTCCACTTTCTTAACATCGAGAGAAACAACAATACATTGATTACCAAACGTTTCAGAGGCTTCTTTAATCAGTTCAGGGGTCTCTATTGCTGATGTATTGATAACCACTTTGTCCGCGCCAGCAAGTAACACCTTGCGGATTTGTTCAACAGTTCTAATCCCACCGCCGACAGAAAAAGGCATAAAACATTCATCGGCGATATCGTGAATAAGCTTATAGTCTGGCTCACGTTTTTCCACTGTCGCATTAATATCCAGAAATACCAGTTCATCGACATTACGCATGTTGTAGATTTTAACAGTCTGTATAACTGAACCAGTCCGTCGCCAAGCATTAAAACCTTCGCCTTTTACTAAGCCAAAGTCCGCATACAACATGGTTGGAATAATCCGTCGTTTTAACATACTTACAATTCCAAAAAGTTTTGTATTAATTTAAGGCCAAGCTTTTGACCTGTC
>NZ_MCYD01000929.1:0-1734 GCF_002876325.1 Vibrio sp. 10N.261.52.A1 | reverse complement strand
GTTCTAGCGTTAAGCAACCAAGCTATTGCAGCACCAAGCGTGGATGTTGAAGGGGCGACACTGCAGGGCGTAGCGCATTCGCCGGTGGGCTATTCATCACAAGTTGATGCGTTTATGGGCGTAAAATATGCTTCAGCAGAACGCTTTCAGGCACCCAAGCTTAATCATTTTAAAGCTGGCGTTCATTATGATGTGACTTCTGCAGGGGATATCTGCCCGCAAATACCTCACACAATGGAAGCGAACGGCGTAGTACAAGAAACACAAAGTGAAGACTGTTTAAATGCGAACGTTTGGCGCCCATCTGGGGTTGAGCTAGGCGAAAAGCTGCCCGTTTATGTGTTCATTCATGGCGGTGCATTTGAGCTAGGCTCTAGTACAGTTAAGCAGTTTGATGGCGCGAAGCTTGTTGCTAAAAATGCAGATGAGGGCAACCCCTTTATTCTAGTTAGCATGAATTACCGTTTGGGTATTCTTGGTAGCTACTACAGTGAACAACACTCTGGTAACTACGGTATCCAAGACCAGAAGGCGGCGTTGCAGTGGATTCATGCCAATATTGATAGTTTTGGTGGCGATGCCGACAACATTACTTTGTTTGGTGAAAGTGCAGGTGCGATGTCGATTGGCATCCAATTAATGGATGAGCAACAAAACTCTCACCTGTACCAACGTGCCATCATGGAAAGTAATCCATATGGCGTTAAGTACAAAGATGCCGAGTCAGCGAAATGGGTAGCGGGTATTGTTCAAGATAAGCTTGGAAAGGACAAAGACATTACTAGCGTGCCTTTTGAAGAGATCGTGGATGTTCAAGTTCAAATGAAAGCTGTAGCAACGCAGCTGAACAGCTTGACCAGTATTACCCCTAAAACGGCGGGTCTGTTATCTTGGGCTCCCTATGTCGATGGAGAGACTATCCCGTATCAGCCGAGTGAACTAAAATCGGTAAATGGTGTTGATGTGACGCTGGGTTTCAACCAAGATGAGTCGAATATCTTTGTTGCGCCGTTTGATGCGCTTCTTGATTTACCAGGCAGTTATAATTCACTGATTGATCTGTTTTTCGGTGCAGATAAGGGCTCTAAGCTGCGTAATATCCCGGAGTTCAAATTAAGCTTCTGGAATAGTACCGCAGCAAAGCGTAAAGCCAATGCCCGCAAACTAATGAATCAAGTGCTGTTTGCTTGTTCATCTCAACAGGTTGCGCAAAACTTGGCTGCAGGTGGTTCGAATGCGGCGCTGTACCAGTTCAACTATCAACCTGATTTTAGCCTGTGGCCTGACTACTACGTAGAGAGCTTTGCCAAAACGTGTAAGCCATCTGAGAGTTCATGTCATGGTGCAGAGCTTTCTTTTATTTTCGGTAATGAGGTGAATGCAGTCTCTGGACCTGCTGAATTTTCTAATAAGGATAAGTCTGTTAAAGATGACCTTATGTCACAGTGGTTACAAAACTCTACGTTCACACCATACGCTTTAGAAAAAGACAATGTGACGGTCTTTAACACTAACGGTGAGTTTGTTACGGAAAATGATTGGGACAACACGCTTAATGCCAGCTTATGTGAACAAGTAAACCAAGTGATGGTTTTTTAGTCATATTACACAAGGATAAACCAAAAGCCTGACCACTATTATTCTAAATTATTTGTTAGTTAAATGGTTAGGTATCAATCAAAAAGCCACAGTTTATGTATAAAACTGTGGCTTTTTTATTTTCTTGGTAAATCA
>NZ_MCYD01000928.1:0-2855 GCF_002876325.1 Vibrio sp. 10N.261.52.A1 | reverse complement strand
TATTGAAGATTAATCCGACATTGACTGATTATTCTCGACCGCTTTTCTTAAAAAGCCGTTCTGCTGGTCAAGCTGAGCCTTCGCCGCCTGCAAATCAAGCCCGGTCAGAATCATTAAAATTGCTAGCTTAACGTCGTAGTCAGTGGTTTTTAGTGTCGACACTGCCAACGCTTTATCACATTCGGTTGCTTGAATAACGATACGAGCGGCGCGGGCTACTAGCTTTTCGTTGGTCGCTTTTACATCGACCATCAGGTTCTGGTAGCTCTTGCCAATACGAATCATGCTCGCTGTGGTCAGCATATTTAGAACCAGTTTTTGCGCTGTACCGGATTTCAGCCTTGTTGACCCCGTTAGTGCCTCTGGGCCAACCACTGGGCTTATCGCGATCTGAGCAATATCAGCAATTGGCGAATCTGGATTACAAGACAGGGCAACCGTCACCGCACCGATTTGATTGGCGTAGTTGAGTGCGCCAATCACGTAAGGCGTACGCCCGCTTGCCGCAATGCCAACCACAACATCCTTTTCTGAAAATTGAATCGCTTTCAGATCATCGATGCCTAACGTCAGCGAATCTTCAGCTCCTTCTTTTGCTTTCAAAATGGCTTCTGGTCCGCCGGCGATAAGGCCGATAACCATTTTGTCTGAAACGCCAAATGTGGGCGGGCACTCTGAGGCATCTAAAACGCCCAATCGACCACTGGTGCCAGCACCCATGTAAATCAGTCGCCCTCCGTTTTGAAAGGCGTGAGCGATTTTATCAACGGCCTTAGCTATTTGCGGCAGTTCAGCTTCGATCGCCAGTGGGACCTGTTTGTCTTGTTGGTTAATCTTTTCGACCACTTCAAGAGAAGTGAGTAGATCAATATCCATAGTGTCAGGGTTTCTCCCCTCCGAAACGAGGTGCGAGAGCGCTGATATGAGAGCGTCGTTACTCATAATGATCCTTAAATGATGATTCTAAAATGGTTTAGTTAGCACTGTATAGAACGCCTAGAGAGGCAGATCTACTTGCACCAGTCACTTCTGGTAAATTACTCGGTAGTTGATGGACATGACGTTGAGCAAGCCAAGCAAAAGCCATCGCTTCCATATAGTCAGCGTCTACACCTTTGCTGGTGGTTGAGGCAACCTCCCAGCTTGGTAGAAGCTCAGAAAGCCTCTTCATCAACAGTGGGTTTCTAACCCCACCACCACATACATACAATGCTGGAGCGTTACCTAAGCGGTAAGCCTCGACTTCATTGGCTATCGTCAAAGCCGTGTATTCGCAAAGCGTGCGTTGGACATCTTGTGCTGAGATGTCATTAAATTCTGTTAATTGTTGCTCCAACCAAGGCAGGTTGAATAGCTCTCTACCGGTACTTTTCGGTGGTGTTAGAGATAAATAAGACACTTCCAGCAGTTGTTTTAATAAGGCTTGATTGACTTGACCTTGAAGTGCGAACTGAGCGTCGCGGTCAAATTTTTCACCCGTGTGTTTATCTACCCAAGCGTCCATTAACATATTGCCTGGGCCAGTATCATAACCAAGTGTTAGTTGATTCGGGCGCAGTACTGAAATATTCGATATGCCACCAATGTTCAGCACAACAACTGAGCTTTCTTGCGGTTGAAAAATAGTATGGTGAAAAGCGGGGACCAGTGGTGCACCTTGTCCACCAAGCGCCATGTCTTTACGTCTGAAATCTGCGACGGTTTGAATCTCGGTTTTAGCAGCAATAATGTTGGCATCGCCTAACTGCATGGTAAAGGGAGAGTCGCCTGTTGGTTGGTGGAATACCGTTTGACCATGATTGCCAATTGCGGTGACAGTTGATGCTGGAGTCTCTGACTTGGCGAGAAGCTGCAGAACAGCATCAGCAAACAGGTGGCCAAGCTGGTGGTCGAGCTCACCAATGGCAATCAAGTCAGTTTGCTGACCGATACATACATTAAGCAAGCGTGTTTTGAGTTCCTTTGGCATTGGAAACTCATCATGAGCAAGCAGTGTGATCCGGTTGTCTTCTATCGACACCAGTGCCGTATCAACGCCGTCCATGCTGGTGCCTGACATCACGCCAATGTATAACTCTGACTTCATGGTCATTTCCTTAATTAAGCGGGCGAAGCTTTTGATGTGCGATGATTTCCGCGCCATCTAAAGCATTACCTTGAACCTCTAAGCTGCGATCTTGTAGCGCTTGTGGCAGTTTGTCACGATAGAAAGCGCCTAAGCTGCCTAAGAACATGATCGGTAGTGAGTTGTTGTCTGAGCATGTTCGTGCAAGCAGCTCAATTTCTTGAATACCTTGCTCAACGATGTTTTTTGCCGTCGGACAACATGGTTCTAACTCGACAAGCTCTTTTGCAAGTTGAGCATAATCGGTTGCGTTGGCTGAGCGAGTCCATTTTAGAATCGCACTGCGGACATTGCCTGTTTTCTTCATCACAAGTTGACTGGTTAACGAGCAACGTTGAGCGTCAAACTCGACCAGTGCTTGCTGAACCGCTTTAAAACCAAGCCAAGCGCCGCCACCTTGATCACCAATAGGGAAACCCCAACCGCCAAACTGATGTGTCACGTATTGGTTGTCTAATTGAATCGCAACCGAGCCTGTGCCAATAGCAATACAGTTTACGCCTTCTCCTCTATTTGCACCAACGACCGAGGCTTCAGCATCGGTCGTCACATACAGGTTTGGGAAATGGGACAGTGCCAGTTGTAATTTCGCTTTTAGTTGAGCATTACCTGCGCCAGCAACACCGACCACAATATAACACTGTTTCGGATTTATCTGATTCACACTCAGCATTTCTTCAATGTAATGAGTCAGTTGAGTGATTGCTGTTTCACCGTATAAGGTTAGTGA
>NZ_MCYD01000927.1:0-2188 GCF_002876325.1 Vibrio sp. 10N.261.52.A1 | reverse complement strand
GAGTATATTATTTCACAGTGTGAAAAAAATTGACCCAGATCAGTTACCCAAAAGGAATTAACCAGAAAGTAGTAAGGCAATCGCATAAATGAACTTAAGCTTATGATTTATATAGATTAACATCACACTTTTAGTTCGCGCAAAAAACAAGCAAACAGACAACTTTTTTCTACATAGCGTCATAAACTGTAAAAAAGTTTCATTTTTAGTCAGCTCACTTACATGTATACGGCTAAAACTGTGCTACTGAGAGTATATCCATACCGTTGCAACCAGCTATAAACTGTCATAATTTTTATTAAAAGCGTGCGTGAGGTAACATTTAATTCAAATCACGTTACAACACGAAACATGAAAAAACACTTTGTAACAACAGTATTACACATCTCACACTCAATTAGTTTTTCTAAAAAATAGCCCCCTCTTCACGTTAGTTTTTTTCATTCGCTCTGATTGAATTTGTCCCTTACATTACGCACTCTGATAAAGGTCAGATCAAACCCACTATATTACTTTACGTTACTTGGAGATCGCTCCCATGCAAGGTTTAGAACTCGCAATCTTTATGCAATTCTTCCTTGGGCTTGTTGCAGCCGTTAACCCAATCGGCATCATGCCTGTTTTCGTTTCTCTTACTGCTCATATGCCGCCAGAAGAGAGAAACAGGACTGCCTTACAAGCTAATATTGCCGTTGCTGTTATCTTAATCGTGTCGCTAGTTGCAGGTCAGTTGCTACTCGATATGTTTAGCATTTCACTAGACTCGTTTCGCGTAGCGGGTGGTTTACTGTTATTGAGCATCGCATTTTCGATGATGAGCGGTAAGCTGGGTGAAGATAAACAGAACAAGCAGGAAAAGTCTGAGTACATCAGTAAAGAACAAATCGGTGTTGTGCCTTTAGCGATGCCTTTAATGGCGGGTCCGGGTGCAATCAGTTCTACTATTGTTTACGGTTCTCGTTATCCTGCGGCAATTGATACCATTGGAATTGGTATCAGCATTATTGCGTTCGCAACTTGCTCTTGGCTTCTGTTCCGTTCAGCGCCTGTTATCGTGCGCTTTTTAGGTCAAACTGGGATTAACGTTATCACCCGTATCATGGGCTTGATTCTTGGTGCGCTTGGCATCGAGTTCATTGCGAACGGCTTGCGTAACCTATTCCCAGGATTAGCATAGCGGCTAACAGCATATAGTCGCTTAACTGCGGCTATTTAATGTGGAACACCTCTGAGGCGAGTAAAGCAATTTGGCTTTCACTCGCCTCGTTATTATGAAGCTTGTATAATGACGGTTAACGCATTTAATAGAAGACGAACCTCTCCTTATGTCACGCAAGCCACTCAAGCATCATTTGTACGTTATCATTTTTGGTACCCATACACCTGCCGGACGCGCATTTGATATTTCACTGATCGTTGCAATTTTGGCTTCGTTGCTGGTTCTTATTCTTGAGTCTATCCCTAATGTCATGACGGAATGGTCGCAAGAGCTTCGTTACATAGAATACAGCTTTACCGCCTTATTCACCGTCGAGTATCTGCTAAGGCTCTACTGTTCTCCAAAACCGAAATCTTACGCCACCAGCTTTTATGGTGTCGTTGACCTGTTAGCGATTCTCCCAACCTACCTAGCGATCATCTTCCCGGGCGCTTCGTTTATGGGGGTCGTGAGATTACTACGTGTGATGCGTATCTTCCGAATTCTCAAGTTGGTTCGCTATCTACAAGATTCAAATATCCTGTTGCGTTCGCTATTGATGGCAAGACGAAAGATTCTGATCTTCTTTAGTACAGTCGGCATCTTAGTCGTTATCTTTGGCGCTTTGATATTTGTGATTGAAGGGCCAGAAAACGGATTCACCAGTATTCCCCACAGTATCTACTGGGCAATCGTCACCATCACCACCGTTGGCTACGGGGATATGGTGCCGCAAACAGCGATTGGTAAGGCTATCGCATCTCTCACAATGTTACTGGGTTACTCTATCCTTGCGGTACCGACCGGGATTATTACCGCAGAACTCAGTAATGAAATGAACTCGCATAAAGAGTTAGTCAAATGCCCAAACTGCAATCGCTCGGGTCATGATTCTGATGCCATCTATTGTAAACACTGTGCCAGTGAATTGGCCGACCCTGACAAACGTGTCGTGTCCGACAAGGAATAAAGCAGATGCGGGATTCGAGT
>NZ_MCYD01000926.1:0-4015 GCF_002876325.1 Vibrio sp. 10N.261.52.A1 | reverse complement strand
TATTGGGATCTCTGATGAGAACCTCCACAAACTATTTCAAGCGTTTAGCCAAGCAGACACAACAACAACGCGCAGGTTTGGTGGCACAGGGTTAGGGCTCAATATTAGCCAGAAACTTGTTAACGCGATGGGTAGCCAAATTACGGTTGAGAGTGAGTTTGGGCAAGGCAGTGAGTTTTCTTTTATTGTGACACTTGCAAGGTCGACGGATGAAGAACTCGCGAAGTTTAAAGCTCAAGAATTGCAATTGGATTATCAGATAGAGTTTAAAGGTCAGAAGATACTGCTAGTGGAAGATAATGAGCTAAACCAAGATCTTGCGTTAGCCTTCTTTAGTCGCTCTAAGTTAGATGCCGACCTTGCCGAAAACGGAAAAGAGGCATTAGCGTTGGCGCAGAATAATGACTATGAAATGATCTTTATGGATCTGCAAATGCCAATTATGGATGGGTTTGAGGCTACAAGGTTGATCCGTGAATTCAATAAAACTGTGCCTATTATTGCGATGTCGGCAAACGTGTTTGCAGATGCAAAACAAAGAGCGAGGGACGCAGGCGTAACGGACTTCTTGGATAAGCCGATCATTATTGATAAAGCGACGTCTATGATCTCAAAGTATATCGTTCCAGAGGTATTGATTGAGGGGCAAGCATCTGCGCCTAAATTAGTTGATGAATCAGTTTCTGACAACTCTGGCTTGCCTATTTTCTCACAAGCTCGATTTGACCAGCTCACTAATAACGATACATCCGTGCAAAATAAGGTGTTGGATAGGTTCTGCCAAGGGGCGCCATCGATGCTGTCTGAGGCGTTCGATAATCTAGCGCAAGAAGAGTGGGTGACGTTAGAGCGGAATCTACACACCCTAAAAAGTATGGCGGCTTCAATTGGCGGGCAGAGGCTCGCTGAATTACTCAGTGACTTAGAAAGTCGAGCTCACAATAGGACATGCGTGGAGCAAGAGCTTAAGCATGGCGAAATTGGCTTAACGGAGTTAATTGAAGCGGTCGAGCGCGATTTTGGCAAACCATGCGCAACTACAGCAGATAGAGGTTCAGATGACACTTCGGACTGTTCTGAGGCTGCTCCTGAGCAAATCGCTAAGCTGCTATCTCTTCTCGAGGCTTACGATAACGATGCGACTCAATACGCTTCGAAGTTACTCATTGAACACCCTAACTCGAGTGCTATAAAAGAGGTGCTGAGATTGCTAGAGAGTTACGATTTTGAAGGTGCCACTGAGGTGCTCAGCGCTTCACAGCCATAGAACCAAAGCCTTTTGCTAGTATTCAAAGCCTTTAACTATCGTGGTTAAAGGCTTTTTTATCTGTGCACTAACCTAATTGCTGACATTCTGTTTGATTAAATCAATCACGGTGTTGTATCGATGAGGGAGCTTGCGGTTTCGCTTTTGGACTAAGTAAAGCGTTTCCTCAACTTCTACTTTTGGCGGGACGACGTGCAACTTATCTCTTTCAGCAAAATGTTCAACGGCACCAGCTGGCAACACGGTAAACCCTAATCCCTTGGATACGGGCAGCAGTATCTGATGAAGTTGGTTGATGTAGCCTGATTTCGGAATCTCATTAATGTTGATGTTCGCGAGCTCTTTATCACCACACAGGTCAAAGTACAAAGAGAGGTAATGCGCAGAATCTGGGTGAGCAATCAGGCCAATCTCATGCAGCGTTTGTGGCGTTATCTCAAGGTCGGCATGACTGTGGTGCACGATAAGACACAATGCTTCTTTGCCGATAACTTGGCTTTGGTAATAGCTGTCGTTCGGTGAGTGCCTCACGATACCGACATCAGTCGTGCCTTGCAGCAGGTCATTTAATATCTTCTTGTTCGGCGCTGCTTCTAGATTGATGCTTAGATCTGGGTGTTGCTGCTGCAGTTCAAGAAGCTTGGGGTATAAGCGTAAGGAAAGCGAGCCGGAACAGGATAGGTGACATTGCCCGGAGTAAGGGTTATCAAAACTAAGTGATTCGAAAAGGTCTTCTTGGTCTTTCTCTAGTTTGAGTGCATAGCGATACATAATCCGACCTTGCTCGGTCAGCTCGAAGCTCTTATTTTCTCGAGAGAGCAGTTCGCAGTCACATGCTTGTTCAAGTTTTTTGATGTGTTGGCTAACACCTGGTTGAGTCATGTACAACTTTTCAGCCGTTTGGGTGAAATGGCCGACTTCTACCAGAGTCTTAAATGTGTTGAGCCAAAGTGGATTAATCATACTCGCCTCTTAATACCGAAGTTTGTAAAACACGCCCTAATGGATAACAGAAAATTATTATTATCTCCGTTAATGATAAATGCAAATCCAGAATGAATTGAAAATATAGAAAGCGACGCATTCGATATCGTTGAAGATCCAAAAGGAGATGGCTTTAAAGCAATACATTGGTAGCAGGTGAGTTTCATTTTTTGTAACAAAGTGTTGAGACTTTGTTGGTTATTTGGTCTAGTGATCAGCCGCGCTCATATTTAGGAACGAAGATGAATAGAAATGTTTGGCTGCTGTCACTGTGTCAGGCCTTATTAATGACAGGGAATATCTTACTGATTTCCGTGATTGGTTTGATAGGAAAACAGATTGCGCCCAGTGCCAGCATGATTACCTTACCAGTTGCGTTGCAGTTTTTGGGTTTGATGGCTGCAACCATTCCCGCTTCTTTGATTTCAGGTAAGTTAGGCCGAAAGCGAGGCTTTAGTATCGGTAATCTCGTCGGTATAACGGGGGCAAGCCTAGCAACTTACGCGCTATCACAACAAAACTTCTATCTGTTCTGCTTCGCAACCTTCTTACTCGGCATAGGTATTGGTTTTGGAACGCTTTATCGTTTCGCGGCCATTGAAGTGTGTGATGAAAATGCACGACACCGTGCAATCTCGATTTCAATGGCTGGTGGTGTTCTTGCGGCGGTACTCGGGCCGAACTTAGCGATTATGTCTCAGCAATGGTCGCAAGATGGCCTATATATTGGTGCGTTCGCTTCATTGATTGGCTTAAACATTTTAGCACTCGTTATCTTACAGACGATCCAATTCCCTAAAGTGTCGTTTAGTCACCAAGCGCCGAAGTCGGATTCTTTGAGTGCAATTGTAAAGGCGCCAAATTTCGTCGGAGCTGTATTTGCAGCGATGGTCGCCTATGCGGTGATGAATATTCTAATGACTGCAACACCACTAGCGATGATTGGCTGTGGTTTCGACTTTACCAAAGCGGCTGGTGTAATTGAGTGGCATGTGTTGGGTATGTTTGTCCCTGCCTTCTTTACTGGGTCACTCATCGAGAAGTTTGGTTCAAGAATGATGATCTTGGCAGGTGGGATACTGTTTGTGTTTTGTATTGCCATCAACATCCATGGTGAGTCGATTTGGCATTTCAGAGCGGCTTTGGTTTTACTCGGGGTAGGCTGGAACTTTATGTTCATCGCGGCAACCGGTTTGTTCAGTCAATCTTATCAACCGCAGAACAAAGCGAAGGCGCAAGCGTTTAATGAGTTTATTGTCTTTGGCTGTGTGACAGTAACGGCGTTGCTTTCTGGTTGGTTAGAGTCGACAGCGGGCTGGCAAAACCTCAATATTTATGTATTGCCATTTGTGTTAGCCGTTATCATATTGTTTGCATTTAGCGCACGTAAATCTCGCATTCAAAATCAACCTGTATGATGAGTTATCGCTTGTTTGGAGATATTAACTTCTTCATTTGAACAGAGCGTTAGGCTAGCTTTTCCGAAGCACAGACCAATAAAAAGCCCTACCGATGACGGTAGGGCTTTTGCTTACGGCTTAAATAATAACGTTTTCTTAAAAACTGCTGTCCTGACTCATGCCAAAGACAGCAATACTTAAGTTGGTTTATCAGTACGCACGTTATTGTCTACGTACTTATTTCAATGATTTGAGCTAGAAGCGACTTATAGGTCGACCATAATGGTCTTAGTCGTGATCCCGCCTTGGTCATCGATGATTTTTAGTTTCACTTCATGCTTTCCGTATGAAGGGAAGATAGAAG
>NZ_MCYD01000925.1:0-2606 GCF_002876325.1 Vibrio sp. 10N.261.52.A1 | reverse complement strand
GTGTTGCTCTTTTGTAGTCAAAAAGACACTTGCAATTTATATGTCTTTTTGACTTTTAAGTGTGTTTTTACCATTGTCTAAAGCCACAAGTATCAATATGGAAACGAACACCAGAATACAAACCCAGACCAACGTTATTTTTCTGCCCAAACTCAGCATGAATTTTTTTGAGTTTTACGTGCAGTTGTTCTCGAGTAATGTCATTCGCTGGGACTAGGTCCAAGGCGCAGAATTCTAAGTGTTTACTTCGTAGTGCACCGCCAGCTTGTTGGTTATAAAGCTGAGTTCTTTCACCAGATACAGGAATCACCACACCGATTTCAGGCTCAATGTATTGTTGAATGTATTTTAAGGTGTTGATCATATTCGGCACGTTCTTCTTATCAGGAAGAGTAAACAAGGTGGTGTTGCTCATCGCCCAGTCTGTTCCTTGTAATAGCACCAGATGCAAAGGCATGCTTTGGGTGATTCCAGCATCTTTGAGCTGCTGTCCAATCTCTCTTACTTTGTCTTCAGCGTGATTAAGTAGCATCCAGCCTCGAAATGCCGAACGAGTCGGAACCTTGTAGCCATGAACGTCAACCACGAGATCGTCATAAGTGATTTCGGTATTTTCGGTATAAAGCCTCTCAAACTCTTGTGGATAGGGTTGAGTTGATGACAGCGCTAAGGTGATCAGAATGGTTGAGTACATAAGTTGACTCCATTTCTTACGTTGACCTTGATAATGATATTTGAATCATTAAATACGTAGGCTTAAGTATAGACACTGGAATTTAGGTACAAAAAAACCCACTACAAAGAGTGGGTTACTAAACAAGTCATCCAACTTTGTAAGATTACTTCTTACCTTGGATTTGCTTGTCTTCTTCTGTCAGCTCACGGATACGACGGCTGATGTCGCGACGAGCTTTAGAAATCTCTGCACTCTTGATGATGTGGTCATCAACACGATCTTCGTAGTCAGCTTTCATGTTTTTGATGATGCCTAGAATCTCATCGTGAGTCATCTCTGGCTTGATGTAATCAAGTAGGTTATCAAGAAGGTCGACACGCTTACGGTTGTCACGAACTTTCTTTTCGTTGTCTAGCAGTTCACGCTTAAGTTTGTTCTTACGTCGTGCTTGGTTAACAATTTCAAATACGCTGCTCATAGATTCCTTTTCCTATTCGTCAAATACGTTATCTGGTTCTGATTAAAGCACATCAATTGATGATGTAACAGTCTTTAGATCAAAGCAAAAGTAAGGTTGTTTAATTATTCGTCACTCTCACCGATGTGTGATTGTTTTTATCTCGCCGTTCAAGTTAGTATCCAATGTAGATACTGCATTGATACGAAATGTGAAATGAATCAACAACAATTGGAAACCGAAGATTCAGGTGATAAAGCGACTGAACCTTCAGCAGAGCAAAACAAGCTTCGTGATGCGTATGTAAAAGAGCGTACTTATTTGGAAGTCGTGGAAATAGAGCTAAACCGTTCTAAGATCATAATGATTGATGAACAGGGTAGAAAGAAGCGAATACCAATTTTGTCTGAGCACTAGTCCTAGGTGACTGCATTGTTTAGTGCTGAGACGGAATCACCAAAATAATAAAAAGGAATAACGATGAACACAGTACTTTCCCCAATTGAAGCGAGAATCATTGGTTGCTTGATTGAAAAAGAAGTGACGACTCCCGATCATTACCCACTTACGTTAAACAGTCTGACCACAGCTTGTAATCAGAAAAGCAATCGAGAGCCTGTTCTGTCGTTGTCTGAGTCAGAAGTATTAGATGCCGTTGATGGCTTGATTGCTCGCCGCATGGTGAGTGACGAAAGTAGTTTTAATAGTCGTGTTAATAAGTATCAGCATCGCTTCTGCAATACTGAATTTGGTGATCTGCAATTTACAGAACAAGAGCGCGCGATCATCTGTTGTATGTTACTGCGTGGTCCACAAACGCCGGGCGAATTACGTACGAGGACAGGGCGCTTAGCGAATTTCACTGATGTAAAAGAGGTGGAAGCAACGCTCGAAAAGTTAGCGACCCGTGAAGCTGGCGCATTGGTTGTTAAACTACCGCGTGAAGCAGGTAAGCGTGAGTCACGTTATCAGCATTTACTCAGCGGTGAAGTCGATGTTGAAGCGTTTGCGACGGCATCTGCAGGCGTTGCAGCACCGTCAGCATCGAGAGAGAAGCTGGAAGAGCTAGAATCCGAAGTTGCAAGCCTAAGAGCTGAAGTGGCCGAGTTGAAAGCTCTGGTTGAATCTCTGCTTTAAATGTCTGAATCTGAGAACAAGGCGGATTGGGTCGTGTACCTGATCCGCAATCGTCATAACGCTTTATATTGTGGTGTTACCAATAATCTACAACGCCGCTTTGAGCAGCACCAAACTGGTAAAGGTGCCAAAGCCTTAAAAGGCAAGGGGCCGCTGAAGTTAGTTTGGAGTATGGAGACCCAGTCGAAAAGTGAGGCTCTGAAAACCGAATACGCGATCAAACAATTACCTAAGTTACGTAAAGAAAAGTTAGTATCACTAAAACTTATCATTGAGTGGCAAGACGACAACATTCAATATATCGAAGTCTCATAATTCATACCTAAAATAGTGACT
>NZ_MCYD01000924.1:0-2395 GCF_002876325.1 Vibrio sp. 10N.261.52.A1 | reverse complement strand
GCTTTACATAGCGAAGAAGATATCGCTGTCTTGTGGTTTATTATGGTTACCTAGAATTAGACTACAACTGGTTAACTTTTAGTAACCACCTTAAATCCCAGCGAAATTAACAATAAGTTATTGTTTAATATGTTTTTTATTTTTTAAGGTTAACGGGGGGAGAGCGTAGGTAAGCAGAAACAGGTTACTAAAAGGATACTACTTGAAATATCTCAGGAGGTTACCATACTAAACCGCATAAACAGAATAGAGCACCAATCTATAGGACGTAACTGTATGGATTTATCCCCAAAACACCCACTGTGGCGCAAACCAAAACATCATCTTGATACCGATAGCAGCAATGATCATGTGCATTGGATTGAGCTTTTCTACGATTTAGCGCATGTGGTATCGATTTTTGTTCTTGGGAACTTCTTAAGCCATCATCTTGGTTTTGGAGGATTTGTGATTTTCGCTGCTCTGTTTACTGTGATCTGGTTTGCGTGGTTTGATTTAAGCCTTTTTAACTCCATTTATGTCAGCACCGATGTCCAACACCGTTACATTATGGCAGCGCAGATTGTCACCATTATGATCATGTCATCAGCGATAGTGCATATTGATGGCGCTGGTTGGGCTTATTTTTCGATAGGTTACGCGATAAACCGTGCGATTATGTCGCTGCTCTATTTCAGGGCGAAAACGGTAGAAGATAATGAAACCTGCCTACCAAGTCGTATGTCTCGAAACTTTGCCATTGGCTCAGTCATCTTCTTTATTAGTGCGTTTCTTCCTGCACCATACAGCCACATGGTCTTTGCTGCCGGGATGGTGATTTTAGCGGCGTTGTATGCCGCTCCAAAAGTGGGCGTACTTTACAGCAAGCGATTCTTACCGCGCTTTGGCCATATGGCGGAACGTTTTGCACTACTATTACTAATCGTTGCTGGTGAGGGCTTCTTTAAGCTTGTCATCACTCTTGCAGAAAAGGGCATCGATAATGTGGTGGGTGATGTGTTTGTTAATTACGCATATGGTGGTCTCTCTATTTTCGTTTTATGTTGGATCTATTTTGACTTTGTTGGCAATGGTAAGCCGCGTGATCATGAGCCCAAAACACTGGTTAAATGGACTATTTCTCACCTGTTCTTGATGCTTTCTGCTGTCATGATAGGTGTTGCACTGTCAGCGGAAGTAAAGATTGGCTTTATGGATCAATACCCATTCAAATATGCGTTGATTGGTTGTTTAGGCTTGGCAACATATCTGTACTGCTTGCTTCAGATTCAAAACGTGATTGAACTTCGCACTGCCCATCGTTTTGCTACTGCGAAAGTTCGTTATATCGGTATTGCGCTGTGCTTTGTGACGCTTGCTATTGTGTCGTTTGTTCCTTCAATTGTAGCCAATGTCATGTGGGGAGCCGCGCTGTTCTCTCAGATCCTCATTCCTGTGAGAACCGCATTTAAAATCTTAACTCAAGAAGCTAAGCAAGAAGCCGGGCAATAGCTCGATTAAGCCCTTTTGCTTGAACCGCATGGCAGCCTACTTTGCGGTTCACTGGATTGCCATTATGTATCGACCAAAAGTACCGGAACAAATCACAAGCTTTCAATTGGCAGTCTTAATACTGTCTTTGTTTGTTGTGGTCTCATTAACCGTTGAACTTATCTTTAAGTTACCGCCTGAAATTCTTCAGATATTGATTTACGTAGATACCTTTATCTGCGTGATCTTCTTTATCGATTTTTTGCAGCAGTATCGTGCTGCGTCATCAAAGCTTGAATACATGAAATGGGGCTGGCTTGACCTTATCTCTTGTATTCCGTTAATGGAGATGAACCAGTTTGCTCGTTTGGTTCGTGTATTTCGCCTAATCCGTGCAATCAAATCTATCTCTATGATTTCTCATGCAATCAATGAGAACAAAGCGTCGACGTCACTGCATTTTATGGTGGTCACTTCATTGATGATGATGGTGTTTGGTTCGATTTATATTCTCTATCTTGAGAAGGACATGCCGGGTGCCAATATTCATACCGCTGGTGATGCGTTTTGGTGGACATTCGTCACCATCACAACGGTTGGATACGGTGACTTTTTCCCTGTGACTTTAGAAGGGCGCATTGTTGCCATTGTTTTAATCACTACTGGCGTTGGTATGTTTGGTAGCTTTACCGCGGTTCTCGCCTCGTGGATCATGGACACTTCTAACGAGCGTAAGATGGAGGTTCAGATCTTAGAAGAGGTGCATGAGCTCAAAGCAGAGGTTCGGGAATTGAAATCAATACTAAAAAAGCAAACTGAAAGAAATGAGTAGTCTGCTATCCCGCGGCTAGACTTACCATACTTGTAGTTATTCATGAGTTGTTAGTATTCAATTTTTCGTAACTCATTTTTGTCCAAAACCTTC
>NZ_MCYD01000923.1:0-4695 GCF_002876325.1 Vibrio sp. 10N.261.52.A1 | reverse complement strand
TATTTCGAGAGCAAAATTAAAAAATAGTTGAATATGAAAATGAACAAACTGACAACGCAAACGAATGCTTGAACTATTTTTAACTTGATTTGAGTGATCCGGTAAGACGGTCAACATCATGAAACAAAGCAACAATACTCACCCTATCCCACACTCTCCATGCTCTAGAAGTTGAGCCCTGCGTAAACAGACTACACAGCAATTTAAGAGGCTTTTATTACTACTACCTCGACTTGTAGCACGTAATTTAAGTATAGCCTTACAATGCTATACAGCTACGTTAACGGAGCAAGATAGAGTGATTGCTCCCTTCATCCGGGAGTTTGAACAATCATTTCTAACTGGGTTGCAGAAGTAATATCAATCTTGGCGTGAAGTAAGGTGCATGAGTTATGCGCAGTGCGGTCGGAAGAATGAACAAGCAGGCACAAAAAAGCCGAGCATAATGCTCGGCTTTTAAATTCAGTGTCTAGACTAGAACGTCTAAGCTAAAGGTTGATTAACCTTCGTTGCGCTCTGGACGACGACCACGGTTACCGCCGTTGCCATGGCCACGTTCGCCACGGTAGTTGCCACGGTGATCGCCACCACGGTTGCGGTCGAAACGACGCTCGCCATCACGGCCGCCTTCACGGTTGCCATCGCGGTTACCGTCACGGTTGCCACGGTATCCACCGCGACCGCCTTCACGATTACCATCGCGGTTGCCATCACGGTTTCCGCGGTAACCACCACGACCACCATCACGACCGCCACGGCCACCGTTACCACGACGTGGTTCACGGAAATCGTTGAAGTCTACAACAACAGCACCAGCTTCTTTTTGACGGATGCGTAGCTTGCTTAGTTTACCAGCAGTTTCAGAGTTCATTGCTTTTGGCAGTTGAACGTAAGTTGAACCTTGGTCAAGTTTGATAGCACCGATAGAACCTTTAGTTAGGCCAAGTTCGTTTGCAAGTGCGCCAACGATATCTTTAACCTGAACACCTTGCTCACGGCCAACTTGTAGTTGGTAAGTATCCCAGTCTTGAGTATTGAAATCACGGCCACCGTTGTCACGGTTTTCACGACGCTCTTTACGACGGTTCTTGTCGCGCTCGATAGCAGCGATCATTGGGTCTTCACCAATGTAGAACAGTGGGCTCTTACCTTGCTGACGCTTAAGAAGCATTGCAGCTAGAGTTGCAGCATCTACGTCTAGAGACTCTTGCAGAGTAGTAATAAGACCTGCGAAGTTTTCTAGAGCTTTGCTTTCTTTCTCTGTTTCAAGCTCAGCGCCAAGCTTAGCAACACGTGCAGCAGCAACTTGGTCACGTAGAGGAAGTTGGATTTCTTCCATTGTAGACTTAGTTACGCGCTCGATTGTGCGAAGCATACGAATTTGGTTTGTGCGAACTAGAAGGATCGCTTTACCTTTACGTCCAGCACGGCCAGTACGACCAATACGGTGGATGTAAGATTCAACATCGAATGGGATGTCGTAGTTGAATACGTGAGTGATACGTGGAACATCAAGACCACGAGCTACAACGTCTGTTGCAACTAGGATATCGATAACACCTTGTTTGATGTGATCAACAGTGCGCTCACGTAGAGACTGAGGAATATCACCGTGCAGTGCAGCAGCTTTAAAGCCACGTGCAGATAGCCAATCAGCTAGACGCTCAGTATCTTGACGAGTACGTACGAATACGATTGACGCGTCAGTTTCTTCAGTTTCTAGAAGACGAGACATTGCTTCGTCTTTTTCTACACCTTTAACAACCCAGAAGTTCTGCGCTACTTTATCAACTGTGTGGTTAGTACCAGCAACGTCAACTTTAGCCGGGTTACGTAGGTAACGGTCAACAATAGTCTTAACCATTGGAGGCATAGTTGCAGAGAAAAGTACACGTTGTGCAGATTCTGGCGCTTGCTCAAGAATCCAAGTAACGTCATCTACGAAGCCCATTTTTAGCATTTCATCTGCTTCATCAAGAACAAATGTGTGTGCTTCATCTAGGTGTAGACGGTCACGAGTTAGTAAGTCTTTAACACGACCTGGAGTACCAACAACAATGTGAGCACCACGGCTTAGAGCACGCATTTGGTCAACGATTGAAGCACCACCGTAGATTTCAATAACTTTAAGACCTTTGATGTCACGGCCTAGGTTTTTGATTTCCGCAGCAACTTGGATCGCTAGCTCACGAGTAGGAGCCATGATGATTGCTTGTGGTTTGTGTTGGTTTAGGTTGATTTTGTTTAGTAAAGGCAGAGAGAATGCTGCTGTTTTACCAGTACCAGTCTGTGCTTTACCTAGTGCGTCACGGCCTTCAAGAAGAAGAGGAATAGCTGCTGCTTGGATTGGAGTTGGAGAAACGAAACCCATGCTATCAAGAGCTGAAAGGATGTTTTCGTTTAGGGCTAATTCATTAAATTGAATTACAGATTCGGACATTGGGATCCCACTATATATAAGTAAACAAAAGGTCCCGGGAGCTCTACCATTTCCAATACTGATCCAATCAGATACTGATTCCATTCAGAGTTACGAAGCAGTAATAAAACACTTCAAGCCATTAGGGACGTCTAAGGGAGGCGGATTATTCCTTAAATGCATAAAAAAAGCCAGAAAAAATTGAATTACATCACATATTTTTCGGTTTTCTTTCAATACTGGCTATCATATCGTCAAAACTTGATGAATATCTCGTCATAGCCGTTTACATCAATTGAATTGAACCTAGTAAATAAGCTGGCAATTAATTTGCTCTCCTTTCGGCTTTAAGTAGTAATCAGGCTTCGCAATGATTATAGTGTGCTCAATTGTTCTCGTAAGATAAAAGTAAGATGTTTCAAGATAACCCTCTACTCGCTCAGCTTAAGCAACAAATCCAAGAAACCCTCCCAAAAAAGGAAGGCACAATCAAAGCCACTGAAAAAGGGTTTGGTTTTCTAGAAGTCGACAGCAAAACAAGCTACTTCATCCCGCCTCCATACATGAAGAAATGTGTGCACGGTGACAAAGTGATTGCCATCATTCGCACCGAGAAAGAGCGTGAAGTTGCAGAGCCAGAAGAATTGGTTGAACAAGGTCTTACTCGCTTTATTGCTCGAGTTAAGCTTTTCAAAGGCCGCTTAAACGTTGTACCTGACCACCCTCAGCTTAAAAAGCTGCAACTAAAAGCGAAAGCCAAGAAAGGCCTAAACCCAGAAACGCTAAAAGAAGGCGATTGGGTTGTTGCTCATATCATTCAGCACCCATTGAAAGGTGACAACGGCTTCTTAGCTCAAATCTCAGAAAAGATCACTGACGCTGACGACAAGATCGCACCTTGGTGGGTAACACTTGCACAGAATGACCTACCAAATAGTGAACCTGAAGGTATCGATAATTGGCAAATCAATGACGATGCTGATTTAGAACGTGTAGACATGACTCACGTTCCTTTTGTGACTATCGATGGCGAAAGCACAAAAGATATGGACGATGCACTTTACGCGGAGAAGAAAGAGAACGGTGATTTTGAACTGACTATCGCGATTGCTGATCCTACCGCTTACATCTCTCCTGATGACGCAATGGACAAAGTGGCACGCGAACGCGGCTTCACGATTTACCTGCCTGGTCGTAACATCCCAATGTTACCTCGTGACCTTGCAGACAACCTATGTTCGCTTATCGAGAACGAAGTTCGCCCTGCCCTATGCTGCACAGTAACCGTGTCTAAAGATGGCGTTATTGGCGATGACATCAACTTCTTCGCGGCGAACATTAAATCTCACGCTCGTCTTGCTTACGACAACGTATCAGACTGGCTAGAAACCGGTGCATCAGAGAAGTGGCAACCAAGCGAAGAGATCGCAGCGATTGTTTCTGACCTACACGAATTTGCACAAGCACGTTCAACATGGCGCTCAGCAAACGCAGTGGTATTCCCAGATCGCCCTGACTACCGCTTTGAACTTAGCGAAGATAACGATGTTGTTGCTATTCACGCAGACATGCGTCGTAGTGCGAACAAGTTGGTTGAAGAGTCGATGATCAGCGCAAACATCTGTGCGGGTCGAGTACTGAAAGAGAGCTTCAACCAAGGTGTGTTTAACTGCCACTCTGGTTTCAAAGCCGAGAAAGTTGCAGACGTTCTTGAACTGGTTAATCCACAAGCAGAAACACCGTTCACAGAAGAGCAAATTATTTCTCTTGAAGGCTTTGCTGCACTGCGCCGCTGGTTAGGCTCTTTAGATAATAACTACTACGATAACCGTATCCGCAAGTTCCAAGCGTACAGTGAAATCAGCAACGAACCTGCACCACACTACGCAATGGGTCTAGACATTTACGCGACTTGGACTTCTCCAATTCGTAAGTACGGTGACATGATTAACCACCGTATGCTGAAAGCACATATCCTTGGTAAAGCGCCAATTCAAACACCAGACGAGACTATTGGTGATGAACTTGCACTACACCGCCGCCATCACGGTATGGCTGAGCGTAATGTAGGTGATTGGTTGTATGCTCGCACGTTAGCTAACGCACCAGCAGAAGAAACACGCTTCCAAGCAGAGATCTTCGACATTAACCGTGCTGGTATGCGTGTTCGCTTGCTAGAGAATGGTGCCGCTGCATTTATCCCTGGTTCTCTCATTCTTGATAATAAAGAAAGAATCGAGTGCAACAGTGATATGGGTACTGTATCTATCGATAAA
>NZ_MCYD01000922.1:0-1804 GCF_002876325.1 Vibrio sp. 10N.261.52.A1 | reverse complement strand
CACTATGCCACTACAGTCTACCCCCTTACCTTCACAAAACAAGGAAACCTCGGATAACATAAACGTACCAATCCCTTGACCCCGATAATGTTCAGCAACACAAAAGTCGACTATCCCCAAAACCCTGTGTACTTCATTCCCAACCTTTATTACCCGATAATCTAATCCGAGATACCCGACAAGCACGTCTCCTTCATACTGTAGCGCCCGAAGATGAGGGAGTTGTTTAAAGTAGGAACGCCCAACTTGATGCTTTGGAAATGATTGATTCCGCAACATCATTATTTCTTTATGCTGCTTTTCGGTCACATTAATTTCATATACGATTTTCATACTCATCCTCGTAAGAGCTAACGGGCGAAACACCAGAAAGTTAAATTTATCACTTGGTATTACATGCCAGTAATGAACGCTCTGATTGTGTATTCAGTTTTGAAACTTGCAAGTTTAAATTGAGTAGTGCCCCTAAACTCACGAAGAGTTTACCAAGGCCATAACACCTAACAGTATAAAAATACTTCCAGACCACCTTGAGAAAAAATCAACCCAGTGACTTCTTTCTTTGAACCTTTTATGTAGATGACTCGCCATCAAAACACTTAAAAGATCTGCACTGCTAAACATTAAATTCGTAAAAACACCCAAAATGAGCAATTGCGCCCACACAGCAATACTCCCTACTTCATTCACAAACTGTGGCAAAAAAGCAAGATAAAAAATGGCAGCTTTAGGGTTCAAAACATCTACAATGACACTCTCAATGAAAGTTCTGTTAGGAGAGGGCATATTACTTTCGCGAGAAGTAACCCTTAACTTTTTAGTTAGATAGATACGCTGGAACCCCAACCAAACGAGGTAAAGAGCTCCTAACTTTTGAATAACTGAATAGAGAGTAGGATTAGCTAAAAGCACCGAAGACAAACCTAATACAGCTAAAATCACATGGACATACCCTCCTATATGAAGGCCGAAAGCTGCCATTATTCCTACTTTCTTCCCTCCTGACACCGCTTGAGCAATACTATAAAGCATCGCCGGACCGGGCATGAACGCATATAACAAAGTAACAACTAAGTAGGTCAACAATTCCGTATTTGAGGTCACTGTTATTCAAACTCCCTTTTGTTTTTAACAATTTCATTTTCCGAAGCGACTTTCCATGTCGAAGTCATTCTTTTCTAGCCCTAAGGCAGCCAATTGATGAAAAGAGGTTTGTTGATTTGCTCGAACCGCGAGTAATTTATCTTTCATCTTTGCGACAATCGCACACCTAACTTCTCTACCATTCACCGAAGAAAATGACTCACGAAATTTTTTGGCAGAAATTTTATCCTGTTTAAGCAAGGATACATTCTTCCCAACGACGTCAAGAAAATCGGAACGACTCTTATCTTTCAGAAAATCAACTTTGTTATAAGTAAACCTACTTATAATGCGTGGTTCATAGTTACTAACGAGAATATTTGCCGCTTTCAGACTTTTTTCCCATTCGAGCCTCATACTTTCAAACGTCAAATATTTCGTTGGTAGATTATACTTTTTGTGCTCTCTGATGGCTGTTTCCACTAATATCTGTGTCTGGTTTTCACTCAACTCCAGACGATTCA
This sequence comes from Vibrio sp. 10N.261.52.A1, assembly GCF_002876325.1. Lineage (NCBI taxonomy): Bacteria > Pseudomonadati > Pseudomonadota > Gammaproteobacteria > Vibrionales > Vibrionaceae > Vibrio > Vibrio sp. 10N.261.52.A1. The sequence goes on along the minus strand of NZ_MCYD01000922.1, from coordinate 197 downwards.
GGTTAAAAGAGCCGTAGCCCATTATTAACTTATCTTCCCCTTTTAGGATTGCTAGTGCCAAAGGCGTTCTCAACTAACTGAGGCCACATTTTACCCATAGGTAAATAACTACAGAATAAGTGCCTCGATACCATCATAATTTCACCGAAAACATAAAACCATTTACAGTAAGCTAAGCCAACAACATCGATTAGATT
>NZ_MCYD01000921.1:0-1463 GCF_002876325.1 Vibrio sp. 10N.261.52.A1 | reverse complement strand
CATTATTAATAGAAGACTTGTTAACTAATAAAACTCAACCATCCAAAATAGTACTTTTATTCGCACCAGCTTCGACTCACTTGCTAGGCGAAACTATCAAAATCGGATCCTTACTCTTTAGATGTTCCAATTAGACCTCAGTGATTATACAAACTCGCTACATCACAGAAACAAAACCACAACCGGAGTGTGGTCACATTATTCGATATACCCCATAGGTGGTAAGGACTCTTGCCAGTACAGTATCCGCGTCATCAGAATTAATAAAAACACCTATGCGCTCAACAATAACCTTCAAGATTTTGGTTGCTCTTGCCATTGTATTTACCTTTTTACTGGCAATATCCACCTACTTTCAATACTCCCAACAAAAACAACTGGTTAATTCCGTTCTAAGTGAACAACTTCACGATAAAGCGAGCAACTATTTCGATAGCCTTAATATGATGATGCTGACAGGCACCATGGCACAGAAAGAAACGCTGCGTCAGAAAGCGTTAGCGCAAGAAGGCATTGAAGACGTTCGAGTATTACGTGCCGAAGCCGTAAGTAAGTTGTATGGTCCAGGCAATGACAACCAAACACCTGTTGACGAGATTGATAAAAGAGCCTTGTCAGGCGAAACGGTTATCGAGCCATTTTCTGCCGATTGGGGAAAAGGGTTAGTGATCGCCCTACCAATGAAATCGAGCGAAAACTATCGTGGTACCAATTGTATCGCGTGTCATATGGCACCAGAAGGTGAAGTATTGGGAGCAATTCGACTAGAGTACAATCTGAGTCATGTTAATTCGCTGATTAACACTCAAACTATGGCTGCGATCGGTATCATGGCAGTGATCTCCTTCGCTGGCTTTGTGCTGACGATGGGGCTGATTCGTAAAATCATTGTACGCCCGCTTCAGCAAACCTCTCGCTTTATGACTCAAGTCAGCAGCGATAAGGACCTTTCCACTCGCCTACCGGAACAGAGCCAAGATGAAATTGGCACTCTGGCGAAATCAATTAACTCGTTTATGGGCACAGTATCAAGCAGTTTGGAACAAGTACAAGATACCTCTCATAAGCTGAACGCGTCTGCCAATCAACTGACGAGCGTCGCACAAATTACTGAGCAAGCCGCCAGCGACCAGCAGAATGAGACCGCTGAAGTACAAAGTAATGTTGAAGGAATACAAGCTCAGCAGGTCAATGTAGAACAAGCGACATTAACCGCATCTGACCTCATCAATCACACTTCGGATGTGGCATGTAAAAGTGCGAACCAAGCCCATGATGCAAGTAGCGAGATAAAGAACCTTGTCACTAGTATTGAAGAGGTGAAACACAAGATCACCACACTCAACGAACAGACAGGCGAAGTGTCTTCGATATTGAGTGTGATCCGTGGCATTGCCGATCAAACCAACCTTTTAGCACTCAATGCTGCGATAGAAGCTGCGAGAGCAGGTGAACAAGGCCGA
>NZ_MCYD01000920.1:0-4192 GCF_002876325.1 Vibrio sp. 10N.261.52.A1 | reverse complement strand
CTTTCATTGCTTGAAGATGTTGAGAGATTTTTTTGAATTTATGGCTCTCTTTCTCATCCCAAATCACATCGTAGTAATCTTCGAGTGCAGCTGCAGTTTTGCTATTGTCGTGAATTTCATCTTCACGAGAAAGCACCACGAGGCAGCGACCTTTGTTTTTCATGCGGTACTGTTCCACACACTTAGTCGCAATATCTTCGTACTCTTCAGGACGATCGATTCGGCCCACCATGTTGTTTTCAGGTTGCAGGTTCGGGTTGAAAATTACCTGCTTAATACCACACAAGAAACCAATACGCTCAGACCAAAAACCACCTAAGCCAACACCACAAATAATTGGATGTGGATCATCTGATTGCTCTATCACTTTGTGCACCTCTTTCAATAGGTGCTGCATGTCATGCTTTGGATGCAAAGTACTGTAGTTGATGAAACGAACGTCATCATCAATGAATTGCAACTGCAGTATTTTTTCGTGATTGCCCGGGCTTGTTGAGTCGAAGCCGTGAAGATAGATAATCATTGTACCTCCCCCATTGAATATTGGTACGTTTTGATCAATCTAACACGAAAAACAAGGTTTTAAAGGGAAGAGCATCGAAATTATATTTTTCACTTCCTAAACGTGATCCTAGCTACAGAAAGTGTGACTCAGAGCCTCTGCTTCACGCAGATAACTTTCATCTCCCCACAGTTGATGGGCGAGCAAATACCACAACATTGCCATCATTCGGCTTCGTGGTAACCACGCTTCTACACCATCTAGCCAAGGCTGAACATCGTGAATACCGCGCAGCTGACAATACTTTTCAACCGTTTCTTGCACCGGGGCACCTGCGACTGAAATGGTTAAGGTTAGATCTAATCTAGGGTCAGCAATTGCCGCGTATTCCCAATCGATGATTTTAATCCCGTCACTGTTCTTCACCAGGTTATAACCGCCGAGATCAAAGTGACATAAGGAGAGCTCAACACTCGAGATACTTGGCGTTGTGCGCCACTCTTTATAAATGGTGCTGTAAACTTCTGTCTTATGAACGGCATCAAGCTGAAGCCAATAATGGTCCACTCTCGCTGTAAAGCTAAACGGCTTAAGTGGTAACCGTGCTGTGTTAACCAGATGCACAGAGATAAGCGTTTTTAGAAGGTCATCAATATCTAAACCTTCATATAACGTATCCCCAGCAACCCATTCAACCAATAAGCCCTGTTCATTCACGACTATTGGGCTTGGTCCAATACCAAGACGCTCGATGGCAGACAACACTTGGTACTCTTCATGACGGGAAATAAAGAAGGCGTTGGTGATTGGTGTGATCGGACGCCACACGTATTCAGCGCCATCAGCAGAAACCAGCTTCCAACATCGGTTAGTTAGACCACCGGTAAGTGTCTGCGCCTTCACTGGCGGCTGCGAAAAATAGCCATCAAGCGAAATCAAACTGGTATCAAGAAGCTTCGCCTCAGACCAAGAAAAAATTGCCATTGCTCATTCCCTATAAACGTCTTCGTTTCCCTACAAAAAAGACACTGACCAAAAGCCAGTGTCTTCAAATATCAGCACATCATGTACTGAATTGGCGTGTGACCAAGCTATTCACTTTCAATAGTAAGTGTCATAATTGGCAGTTAAGCGAAATTAAAGACCTAGTAGGCTCTTAGATTGCTGCTTACGGATTTCAGTCTCGTCAGCCCACTCGATCAAGCCAGACTCAAGGTCCATCAGACGCATGGTCATTTTGTAGTACACGTCTTCGTCGCTACCCGCTTTCTTAACGATGCTTGATAGGTTGCCGTACAGCATGTACTGAGCACCAACCATCTTACCGAACTGAATCGCAGAGCTTTGGTTCACTAGCTCATCGTTGTTTTGGAAGTTTAGTTGGTCACGAACAGACTCTACACGGTCCATATCAACGAAACGGAACTTACCAGAGTTCAGCATCTTAGTACTGATTGTGTCAGTGATTGACTCAGTATCGATGTGCTCACTTGTTTTGTTCTTGATTCGCTCTACGAACACGATTGGACGCTGATCACGAGTAATGTAAGACACTGAACCAGAAGCCATCATACTATCAACCATCTCACCAGCAATAGTTTGAAGGTCAGTTGAACCGAAATCGATTGTCGTGGTTTCTACTGCTTGTGCATCACCGTAGCTTACCTTGTTCGAACAACCGCCTAAAATAACCGCTAAGCCTAGTAGCGCAATGACACTCTTTTTCATGATGTTTCCTCAACTTATCATTGAGTGGGGTTACCCACACTCTTAAATTTTATCTGTGCGAATCAATTCGCTTTTTAGCGCTAGTCGATATTAACCGCGCCAGTTATAACGGAATCTGTTACTACTGCTCTCGGAACTGCACTCGGAATTGAGTTGCTTTCGGGTTTACCGATACTTCCGACAACGAAATGCTTTCAAAGCCACGTACAATCGCTTGCTTCCAAGGTCCTTGTTTCAAGTTGACCTCAAGTCCAGCATCGTCGTACCAATAGAAACGATAAAGGATGTGTTGGTCACCTTTATAGTTACTGTTTAAGCGGACAATACCTCGAGTGTGACCATCAATCTGATCGGTACGGATATCTTCAACTTGTAAACGGCTGCCCAATACATTGTCGCCAAAGAATACGTTCTGAGTCAGACTATCAACCCTTACGCCAGCTGTATTATCAGCACAACCAGCCAGAGCCATAACCGCTGCTAAGCTCACTAACCACTTTTTCATTACAGCCTCCCTAGCTGTTTATGCCACATTGTTGCGTTGTTTCCTTGTCGAGAAATCCATACCAAAGTGGTCTGCCCTTCTCGAATATCAAAATCGTAGGTTTTAGCACCCGCTTCCAAAGTATATTGACCGCTGTTTGCTACAAACGTACTGCTCTTAATCTCAGCTGGTAATGATTGCCAACTGCGAGTGTCTGGTTGCTCTGTCAGTGTGTTCCACACATTGAACAAAATGTTTCCAACATCATCACCCTTTGTTGCCTCTTTACGAATGCGGTCTTTTGCGACCACACGTAGCGCTTGGCGAATAACAATGCTCGTCATACGCTCAGACAGATCGTTCTGAGCCATGGCGTTGACGTCAGTGATCAAATGCTCTTGTAGCGGTTGCCCACTGATTCGCAACGGAGAAAAACGCTCTACGTTCTGACTTGGGTAATATGGCAGCGCAAGAGAGTATATTGCTCCCTGATCTCGACTGTCATAAACAGGTAAATCTAATCGCCAACTGTCCATTGCTTGAACAGCACTCTGCTCTTGAAGAACAATCACGCGCCCTTGACCGCTACTTAGCTTAGACGACTGCTTGTAACGCTTCTCAAGTGTGGCTAAGTCTTGTCGCATACCTAAGCGAGCGGCCGTTGCCATGGTTCTGTCGATAATCTCTTGATTATCGGGCATCACCGCCAATGCGCGTCGATAATCGACATAAGCACTGTTGAGGTCGTTTGAAGCTTCATAAAGCAGACCCGATAAAAACATCAGATAAGCGTTCTGCACTGACTGCAGCTTTTTACCCGCATCTGGGTAATTCGCGAGAATACTGCCGACATTGGCAGACAGCCCCTGCTTCTTCGCATCGTTGGCGGCTCTTTCTAGCTCGGCCTCACGCTGCTTCTTCGCTTGCTCTTGAACTTGATTGGCGCGACGCATTTCGATCACCGCACCTTCTAAATCGTTTTTCTTTAAATAGTTTAAGCCGAGATAAAGGTGAAGAAAGCCTAACTCGTAATCCGGCGGCACATACTCGGTAATGTTGTCATTCACAGCCAATGCACCCACGCTGGTTGCACTGTCTGAGATAGAGATGACGGCTTTTCTCTGCTGCTCGGTAACAGCCTGATCCGCCGCTTCAAACGAAGACTTACTCTCTGGGTACTTTTGATCCAACAGATTGATTCTGCCTCTCTCAAAATTATCGAGAATATCGCCTGCTGCGTAATCTGGTAACTCTTGTTGAGCCTCTGAATAATCTCCAGATTTAACAGCTTGGTAGATACTTTTATTTTGTGCGCTGTAATGACTGAACAGGTTACCTGCAGACATACTCGCGCATCCCGCGGTCAGCGCCGATATTAGGGCAATGGAAGCGAATCTAAACTGTTGCTTCACTTATCGTCTCCGTGCATGTTTAAAATGCCAACTTTATTATGGTCTGCTGACCTTTCGTGGTTAAAT
>NZ_MCYD01000919.1:0-4446 GCF_002876325.1 Vibrio sp. 10N.261.52.A1 | reverse complement strand
CCGTTCTGCGGTTTGCCATTTTGTCTTTCGGTGGGCGCTTACGAGCCGTTGATTCTGATGCGGGTTTGTCTGTGACTGGGAAGCCTTCCAATGACTGTAGCGGCAATGTTTTATTGGTCAGGGTGCGAATCGCAGTGAGGTAGTCAGCTTCACTGTGGCTGACCAGCGAGATTGCACAACCAGTACTTCCTGCTCTCGCCGTTCTTCCAACGCGGTGTACATAAGTTGCTGAATGAGGTGGTAACTCAAAGTTAATCACAATAGGTAGCTGATCAATATGGATGCCACGAGCCATCACATCGGTCGCGATAAGAACACGGGTATCACCATTTTTAAAGCTATCTAACGCTTGTGCTCGTTCTTCTTGGCTCTTGTTGCCATGTAATGCGTTCACGCTGATTTTGGCTTTGTTTAATCGTTTGGTTAGTGCGTCTGCGTTGTCTTTCGCGCCAATAAACACTAATACTTGTGGCCACTGGTTGTGATTGAGCAGGGCAATCAATGCTTGAGCTTTACTGCCTTTGTTTACTAGATACAGTGTTTCTTCAATCGTTTCTACAACGCTGTTTTCTTTATGAGTGGTGATTTTCTCTGGGTTTGATAAAAGCGTTTCAGCTTGGTTCACCAACGCAGGTGGAAGCGTTGCGGAGAATAACAGTGATTGGCGCTTAGTTGGCAGAGCTGCGGTGATCGCTTGAATATCTGGCCAAAAGCCCATGTCGATCAATCGATCGGCTTCATCAAGAACTAATGATGTGCACTGAGCTAACTCTAATTCACCACTTTTGATGAGTGCAAGCAGGCGCCCTGGTGTAGCGATGGCGAGCTGAGGTGAGGTTGACAGTTGCTGCTGTTGTTCATCTGCATTTATACCGCCCGTAAGCGTTACCGTTTTGATACGCAGGGCAGTTACAATCGGTTGTAAAGACTCAGTCACTTGAGACGCTAGCTCGCGTGTTGGAACGATGATCAGTGCTTGCAGTTTATTCGAACCTTGGTCGATGTTATTGAGCAAAGGTAACCCAAATGCCAATGTTTTCCCGCTGCCTGTTTGAGCCAATGCAAGCACATCTCTTCCTGAAACAATCGTCGGAATGACCGCTTGTTGGATCTCAGTCGGCTTATTGAATTGAGACGGGAGAGCAGCAATGGTTTTTGTGTTGAGGGTTAGGTTAGCAAATGACATAAATGAACCAAGTATCAAGAGGGAGGTGGAGTCTAACAGGGCTAGAAATGTTAGAGAATCAGTTTTGTTTGCTTCACGGTGAAGGTATTTATTATATGCGCTAATTTTGTAAGTTAAACATACGAATTAATTAAGCGTTTATCATATTGTAATGGTATCAATTGGACGTACAATGTCTGCCCTAAAAACCTTCACTGTATGAGAACAAAATGAGTTGGGATAGTATCTGGCTGTTCATTGTTATTGTCTTTTTTATTGCCATTATTCCAGGACCGAATGCATTGCTTGTGTTAAGCACAGCGTTGACTCAAAGGAAGCTGTTCGCATTTGTGAATGTGTTAGGCGTGTCATGTGGTTTCTTTTTCCACGCCTTTATTTCTGCGAATGGTATCAGCCTATTACTGTCGAAAACGCCAATGGCATTTGAGGGCCTGAAGTGGGCGGGTGTGTTGTATCTTCTCTGGTTAGGTTACAACCATTTTCGGGCGGCACTGAGTGCTCAAGAGGGCGTGCTTTCTGTCGTGAGTGCATCCGGGAGCAAACTCTATAGCCAGTTTTTTAAAGGGCTACTTACGAATCTGCTTAACCCGAAAATCGTCCTGTTTTATCTATCGATCTTCCCTCAATTTGTGACTACAGATGCAATTGTCTCCGACAGCCTGATTCTTGGCGGGATTCAGGCAATGGTCGTTTCAATGTGGTTCTTGGTTGTGATTTTAATGGCAGATACCTTCAAACGCTTGTTGGTTCAAAAGCGCACCTCGCAGACGATGAATATTGTATGTGGCGTGCTATTTGTTGGGTTCAGTATACAACTGGCTTTATTTCAGCTTTAGGTTTGATGAGCTTTTATGAGTTATTGAGGCTGAGGTGATACGACTCATATCTCACTTTTTAGTGAATCATATGGAATCCTTGTCTCTCTATACAAATGCCTAAAGCAATAACACATAATGTCGATATAATAGTCAGTTATTAGTTTGGTGAATATCTAAGTTGAATTGCAAACTGTGGCGGAAGGCTGTTCGATAGTCACAAATAGTTACGAATCGTCAGAATGAACGGCCAGTTTACTACTGCGAATAAACAGAGACAGGGAGTCACAAATGAGTGAAAAGTCATTCATTCAGAAGCGCAAATATTACCGTTTGAAGTACCCACACAAGGCACGTCCGGTGATGCGAATTAAGGATGAGCTTTTTCACGTCAGTGAGGTTTCTGAAAAGGGTGTTCGCCTTATGATGCGTAATATCATCCCGGTATATCGTGGCTTCTCTATGGCAGGTACTTTGAGGCTGCACGGAAACAACAGTGTCGCTATTAGTGGTGCCGTGTTACGCCAAGAAGGCGATGAAGTGATTGTTCAGTTATCACAAGGCCCAAGTTTTAAGGATATGGTGTCTGAGCAAAGGCACATTCGAAAGAAGTACCCAGTCTTTTTTGCAAGCCTGAGAGTCGCATAACGGCGTCTAAAGCTAGGTGGTTCAATTAATCGTTAATCATAAGCAAACATTAAAAAGCCCAGCACTTTAGCAAGTGCTGGGCTTTGTTCTATCTATAGGCTTAGTTTTGATGGTCAATACCTGGCAGCCTTGGCTCTTATAGACCTAGGCGATATTGGCAAGGCTAGGGCGCGTAGTTAGCTTTATAGCTCGTCTACTGTTGCCCAAACTGCCGCTAGCATGTCGTGACCAAACGCAACACTGCGCTCTGGAGACCAGCCGTAAAGTTCGTCAGCGTGGCTGATGTGATCTTTAAATGGCATCTCCACTGTGTAAGCCAAACACTTGAACTGTTCACCAATCCAGTTTGTGCCAACTGTCATGTTCGCTTTTCCTGGCTCGTCTTTGTCGTAACCAAACTCATCTTGGAACTCTGGTGTAATCGTGAGTAGTGCTTGCTTGAAGTGATTCTCTAGTTTAGCAATGCGCTCGTTATATGACGGCGTGCCTTCGCTACCTGCTACAAAGTTATATGGAATCGCTTCGTCGCCATGAATGTCTAGACACAGGTCTACGCCCGTTTCTAGCATGCGCTCACGTACAAGGAATACTTCTGGGCTACGTTCCATAGAAGGCGATTGCCATTCACGGTTCAGGTTAACGCCAATCGCATTAGTACGTAGGTGACCACGGATACTGCCATCTGGGTTCATGTTCGGAACAACGCGGAATACGACGCTGTCTAGAAGAGAGCGACCTACTGTATCTGTTTCGTCAAGTAGGCGCTGAAGCAGTCCTTCAATCAACCATTCAGCCATTGTCTCGCCAGGGTGTTGACGACCAATAACCCAAATGTTTTTCTTCTCTTCACTTGGCTCACCAATGGTTAGCAAAGTGATGTCGTTGTTGTCTAGCGTATGACCTAGTGTTTCAAGCTTACATGCAGGGTGCGTTTGCGCGCTGTGCAGAAGGTCTTGGTGACGATCGTATGAGTACGGTGCAAAGTACGCGAAGTACATTGAATCGTGCTCTGGAATGATGTCGAAGCTTAATGTATCGCCATCGAACTGAGATGGGATACGAAACCACTCTTCGCGGTCATACGATGCAACCACATCGTAGTCCTTCCAGCCCTCAGGGTAAGCTGATGTTGCCAGTTGACCGATTTCAAAGTGGTGAGCTTGTTGAGCTTCACTTTCTAAACGGAAATGGAACCACTGAGAGATTTCAGTCTGGTTGTCTGCTGGGATAGTCAGTTGAATGTTTTGTGGTGAATCTGCAGAAACGACGTGAATGTTGCCGCTTTCGAAATTGCTGAAAATTTTCATTGTAATTTTTATCTCGTAGTTGAGTTGTCGTAAGACTAGCACACTTTTTTTCGAGCAAACTACTAACTAAATCGTAATGAGATGTTATTTCAGCTATCTATTTCCGAGCTCTCTTTTTGAACGGCACTTTATGCTTATCGACGCTGGCAAGTTGTACAGCCTCGGCAAGCCGAACGCGTATAACGATCTAACTTACTACGTTGCACCTTGCAGTAGGCATTTTTCAGGGCTCTTCTTCCTGAAAACCAATCATCAGGTTTCGCAAGAATCAGATAACCATTAAAGCGCTTCACAAGCTCTACTCTATTTTGGTCGATGAACTTGCTATCAAACCCAATTTCGAAGTAATCAAGCGCCTGTTCAATAGAGGTAAAGCTCGCCATTTTTTGCTGGAATTCTGTTTGGCTCATGGAAAGTTAGTTTTTGAATTGGTGAGCATTAATTGTATCGAATTTATGGCCCGACTTTATTGATCTTACTTGTGGCGTAC
>NZ_MCYD01000918.1:0-7017 GCF_002876325.1 Vibrio sp. 10N.261.52.A1 | reverse complement strand
TTTATTTAGTTTTTATAAACACACCACCTATGGGTTATGCCTTTGTCTTATTAAAAATACAAACGGAAGGAAATACATTATTTCAGATTGCAAAGGCAGAAGTTTGACATTAGAGTCAACAGTATGACATTCCAAAAAGGTGATCATTCATGCCATTTACCAATATCTATCAATCCAGCTCTAAATATGCCATCAATGATCTAGTGAAAGAAATGGACCTCTCTTTATGGAAAAGCATGCTCAATAACATAGCAGAAGTGCTTAATGCTCCCGCTGTTGGGCTTATTCTTACGTCTGAAGTTGGATTCCAAAACATTGCGATGTCTTCTTCACCAGGAGTTAAAGCGAACCCTGGTAAAATCATCCCCAGAGACATCAATTTGTACTGCAAGAAAGTGATGGAAACCAGAGCAATGCTTTATGTAAAAAATGCGTCTGGTAAAGAGGAATGGAGCGACAATCCCGAACTCACACAGATGGGCTACGTCTCTTACCTCGGCTTGCCGATCTTCCAATCGGACGGCAGCATGTTTGCAACACTTTGTGCGCTAGATACTAAAGAGACCTCTTATAAACCAATACAGATAAATTTAATGGAGAGCATTCGCGCGCTATTAGAAAGAGAAGTACATACTGCAGAACGAGTACGCAAATTGAAGTATACGTCTAATCACGACGAATTGACTCAAGTATTTAATCGTAGAGCGATATTAAGCGAGTCACCCAAATTCATCGATAGCACTATAGAAAATGGCGTGAGTATTGGATCTGTTTATTTTGATATCGACGGGCTTAAGTATGTTAATGATAACTTCGGACATAATATTGGCGACCAATATATAAAGTCCTTCTCTCATTCACTTCAACGTAACACTCGTAAGGATGATATTTGTGGAAGACTTGGAGGAGATGAGTTTCTCTTATTGTGTAGAGACATCAGCGAAGACTCCCTAAATAAGATAATAAGCCGAGTTCAATCCGACTTTAACAAACATTCCCAAAAACTAGGTATAGATTGCCACGCAACTTTTAGCCATGGTTCACTTATTTACTCGTCAAATATTCCACCTATCGAAGAGTTAATTCGACTAACAGATGAGCAAATGTACGAAAACAAAACGAGTAAACGTTACGCCCAACTAAAATAAAAAAAGCGAGCACTATGCTCGCTTTTCTACCGTTTAAAATTCGTTTTCAGCTTATGCTCGGTTACCGATTTTCACTGTACCATTCGTCGCAAACCAAAGCGCTTCAGAGCGACGACGGCCTAACAGAATTGGACCATCATCGTAGAACAAAAAGTTCTTCCAATGCTTCTTGAAAACGGCCCATTTGGTTTCAAGAACATTATATTTTTCATAACAAAAATAAACAGTTACGTCATCTTGCCAGTCAATAAAGTTAAGGATCTCTTCTGGCATTTCCGGCTCATCGGCTTCCCAATGTGCCATCCAGCTGATCTCTTCTTTCCAGTTCGATGCCTTGCTAGGCCAATCTTGCGAGCTTAGTCGCTCAGCGTCTGGACTTTGAGGACTCACGTTCTCTTTCCAAAACTGAGACGCTCTTGCCTGTGTCATTGGCTTAATCTTTTCCAAGTCCTCAGCCGGAAGCGGCATCGATTGGTGAGTAAAAATCCATTTTCTTTGGTATTCGTCCAAAGTTGTGTATGACATCAAAATTCCTCAAATATCTTCTCAGGCCAATGGCTCAACCATGGCTCAATGTTCTTTTAATACAGGCAGCAACGCTACATCGCTTAATATTCGCTGCCTTTTAAATCACTGCTCGTTTGTGAGCTTATAGACTGCGTTGTCTATATGTTGCGTCTATCTTCCCAATTAGGATTTACGAGCGCTGTCAGTATGTGGTCTTCCCATTTACCGTTAATTTGTAGGTAATCTTTAGCAAAACCTTCACGTACAAAACCGAGATGCTCTAGTACGCCCGCACTTCGTTCATTGTGAGGCATATAACCCGCCATTAGGCGATGCATGTTCTGCACGTCAAACATGTAGTCTTTCGCCATACTAAGACCTCTGCGCATGTAACCATGGCCCTGAGCTTGCTCTGCGAGTGAATAGCCTACGTTACATGCATAGAACGGGAAACGAGACAAATTACTGAACGAGATAGTCCCTAACATTTCGTTAGTATCGGCATTAATCAATAAACAGTAGTAGCCGAGCCCCATTTTATGAAGCTCGTTTAGCTTAATTAGGCGCTGTGCCCAGCCTGTTCTCTCAAAAAATGCATCTTCACGAATCGGTTCCCAAGGTTTGAGATACTCTCGATTCACCTGAAAGTACTCACTGATCATCGTCGCATCGTCTATCTCAGCGGTACGTAGAATCAAATTTCCATCTCGCTTGTAAATGCGTTCTGGTGTGCTCAAATCTTCCATAATTTTGGTCTTATTCGATCAGTTCTTTCTGATACCGTAATCACGAAGCTTATTCGCAATAGAGGTATGAGACACGTTCAAACGCTTAGCTAACTTACGACTTGATGGGAATGACTGGTAAAGCTTCTCCAAGATCTGAGACTCATAGTCTTTCATGATCTCATCCAGAGAACCATCTAAGCTCAAGTTCGCCATGCCTGTTGTCATGGTTTCTAACTGAGGCAAGTGGAACTGCTCAACCGATAGCGTGTCTGAATCCAGTTCAGTAAGCGCACGTAATACCATGTTGTCTAACTGACGAATGTTACCCGGCCATTGGTAATTACCAAGTTGGTCGATTAACTCTTGAGTAAGCTTAGGCTTTAACATACCAAGCTGCTGTGCGTATTTAGCTACGAACAGTTCCAGTAATGGTGCAACGTCATTAGAACGTTCACGTAATGCTGGAATAGAGAGCGTCAGTACATTCAAGCGGTAGAACAAGTCTTCACGGAACGAGCCTGAATCAGCAAGTTCAGAAAGACGGTGACGCGTTGACGCAATAATACGAACATCAGCGTGCATCTCTTCTTCTTCACCCACACGACGGAATGAACCATCTTGTAGGAAGCGAAGCAGTTTGATTTGTAGATGTGGGCTCATTTCGCCAATCTCATCTAAAAATACGGTACCGCCATTGGCTTGTTCGAAAATGCCTTTATGACCTTGTTCATGATTGAATGAACCTGGGGCGTGACCAAACAGCTCGGTTTCTGCTACGTCATCAGGCATCGATGCACAGCTCAGAATCAAGAATGGGAAAGACGAGCGGTTTGAGCGGTTATGACACGCTTTCGCCAACATCTCTTTACCTGTACCTGTATCGCCTTCAATCAGCAGAGGCTGGTCCAGCATCGCCAGTTTTTTAGCTTGGCTGATTAACGCTTTATGGCGATTAGAAACACCAACAAAATGCTCAAAGCCTAAGTTGTTCTGTTCCGGAATCGCATCGGGCGTATTCATCTCTTGGTTGCAAGAACGAATCGTCATCACCGCGCTCGCAAGCACAGGTTCGTTGACGTCTCCACCAAGATAGATAGGTAGGATTTCAATAGAGAAGTCTAAACCGTCCAACACAACAACTTCACGGTGGCGTGTAACTTCACCTTCGATCCAACGACCAAAGTTAAAGCTAGGTACGAAGGACGCGAGCGGTTCGCCAATAACTTCGTCTTCTTGCTTGCCAAATAGGTTGAGTGCAGCGTGGTTTGCCATATCGACTGAACCTTTAAGGTCAATCGCAATAACGGGATCAGGTAGGTTAGCAAGCAAAGCGATCAGCTCAGTGTTGTGCCTTTCGCTTGGCATGAATTGTATTTTTCGTACATCCTTTACACCTGAAATTCGACGAATTTCAGCCATAAGTTCACTAAAAGCATCAAAATCAATATCAGGGCAGTTCAGGTAAATAATGCCTTTAACATCGATTTCGATTCCTCGTAAATCAATGCTTTTTGAGGCCAAGATATCGAGCAACTCACGCGTTAAGCCGAGTCGGTCTTCACACAATACTTCAAGACGCACAAATAGTCCTATTATAGGTGTCAGGATAAGTTGACAGTAGTGTGAATTAAGGTCTGAGTTCAGTCAAGAAGAAGAGTAAACATATGTTTACTCTTCGCTCGCAAACCACTCAATGTTATACATTTTGTTTCAAAGACGTACGTTTTTATTTAAGGGTAATACGCTTTATTTCAGAAAGGACGGCTTTGCGCAGGTCCGCCAGTTTTACTTTGCGTTCATTGTGCCAAGGCATAGGGCGAAGCAGTGTCATGGCTTTTAGACCCAATCGAGCAGTCAGGATACCAACACCTAAGCCCTGCCCCGCTCTCGCTGAGACTTTACCAGCCAGATCCATGGAAACTAAGTCCATGCTTGCATCAATCGCGAGTTCACTTGCGCCTGCTGCTGCCATGTTGATTAACACCAACTTGAACAGTTTAATGCGAGACCAGTAGCCAAGTTCAATGCCATACACATCAGCTAACTTGTCGATCATGGTGAAATTACGCCACGCCACCAGCAGCATGTCTGCCGCTGCTAATGGGCTCACCGCCACCAAAGCCGCCGATTCAGTCGAGAACTTAGTCACGATTTGAGTTGCCACTTTATCTTGCTGTGCAACAACCAACGCATCGTACATATCCAACACTTCGGCATCACTGTGTGCTGGGTTGATGCTGTTTCTCCACTTATCGAACGCCGGAGACTCAGCAATAATGCCGCCTTGCTTAGCGATGTTTTCACAGAACGCTTTGCCTTTGCCGACACTTTGGCTTTGCAATAACTCTACACTCCGCTCTTGTACGCTAAAGTGATCTTTCAATGAGCGTAGCTTCCACAGCTCTTTGCCGATTGCGCCTAAGCCCAATGAAGCGATTGCCGCAATGAAACCTGCCCAACCGAGCGCGAGCCAATCTGCTGATTGAATCGCAGTGATGACAGAATCAATCGCCTGCCAGCCCACTAAGCCCGCGAAAGCAACCAGTAAGCCAGAACCTAACCACTTTCTCTTTTTACTTGGACGAATGATCTGTTCCAGTTGTTGCTCGGCTTCGCCATCTAGCTCGCTCTCAACCTGTGGTGCTACGGGTACAAATTTCTCGTGTTCCGTAAACAACTGCTGGGCGCCTAATTCTGGAGTCGCTTCCCCCGCCCCTTGTTGACCAAAAGCATTATCATTGTCATCAAAAGAGGTCTTTAGCGGCTCATTAAAGACCTGCTTTGTTTTTAATTCACTCATCTTTTATTACCTCAATTACTTCAACTTATCGCCAATGAGATACTCTAAAACCTTATCAATCCTTAGGTGCTGACAAGGCTCATCAGAGTGTTGTTCCATTGGCCTAAAGCTGGTGAAATCAAACTGGTTGGTTTCCCAATACTGCTTGTTCGGCAGTTTGCGTGGCACCTCACCCGGATACATAGTCTGAGGAACGTTATCCAAAGTAACACCTTGCAGCGCTGGCACATTGTCCGAGCCCGACGAGATATAACCTGCGCTGGTCGCTTGAATAGATGCGATACTCATGCAACTCATATCGATATGCTCAAACGCCGCCTGTTGCCAAGCAGGGTGTACCATCTGTTGCAGCAGTGACACTAAGTTTGGATGCTGATCTGGTGTCACATGGTCTGCCTTGGTCGCAGCAAACAGGATCTTATCGATCTTCGGAGCAAACAAACGTCTCAAGATATTGCTTCGACCATATTTAAAGCTCTTCAATAACTGTTCAAGTGCACCACGCATATCCATGAAAGAGTCATAGCCGGCATTGAGTGGCTGCAAGCAATCCACCAGCACAATTTGTCTGTCGAAGGTTGAGAAATGATTCTTGTAGAACGCTTTAACTACCTTCTGTTGGTACTCTTCATAGCGCGCTTTCAGCACCGCATAGTTACTTGTTTTCGAGAATTTACCTTGTGGTGCTGCGCATGGGAAAAACTGCAACACAGGCGCGCCTTCTAACTCACCCGGTAATACAAATCGCCCCGGTTGCACCCAATGTAGTCCATTGCTCTTACAAGTATGAAGGTACTGAGTGTAGCTATCGGCAATGGCGACCAGTTTCTTTTCATCAGCTTCAGCCAATAGGTCAATGTCGCCAAGCATTGCACTCCACTCTTGCGAGTAAGTTTCTCGGTCACCTTTTAATGCGGCAAACTGAGATTGACTCCACGTTTCAAAATCCATGTCCAGTAACGGTAAATCAAGTAACCATTCACCCGGATAGTCAACAATATCGAGATAAAGGGTACTGTTTTTACTCAGTAACTTCTTCGCGCCTTTTGCCGGCTTATATTTGATGGCTAAGCGAATTTCACTGACATCACGTGTTGGTACTGGCCACTCTGGTGGCTGACCATTTAATGATTCCATCGCTTCGTCATAAGAAAAACGCGGAATCATCATGTTGTGTTGTGGGATGCGCTTTGCACCAATAATTCTTCCATCTCTCGCTGATGCAAGAAGCGGTAAATTCTTATGAGTAGAGGTATGAAGAAGTTGGTTAACCAACGAGGTAATGAATGCTGTTTTACCTGCACGAGACAGCCCCGTGACCGCTACTCTAATATGAGAATCCGTTCCTCTGCTTATAAAGTCACTCATTTCTTGAGTTAGGTGTTTCATTTGAACGACTCCGTGATATTTAGGCAAGCTGGGTATAATGATAGAGAGGCAAGCCTATGTTCTTTCCCTATTGGGATAGTTTGTATGCTGTTGCTTGTTCTTTTGCTAATAGTGGTGAGTATGCAATACCCATTCTTAATGCTAGATGAATAAAAGCCCCTGACTACATTCATAATCAGGGGCTTTGAAATTCTTTAATGAATAGCAGACTAATCGTCTTCTATGAGCTTGTAGATAACAAACAGTGCTATCTCAGCAATCAACCACAATACACATGTAATGGTTACGTATTTTTCGTTAAAGATGCTGATTCCGTGCAAGATCAAATCGTAACCAATGAAACTACCAATCACCACTGCCAAGATAATTTGTAGGATCTGAATAAAACGAGGCATTCCTCTCTCCTATGTTCTTATATCAAACGATGTGTTTATCACTATATCAT
>NZ_MCYD01000917.1:0-8782 GCF_002876325.1 Vibrio sp. 10N.261.52.A1 | reverse complement strand
GGCTGTGGTAAATCGACGCTGTTACGTTGTATCGCAGGTCTAGAAGACATCACTTCCGGTGATTTGTACATTGGCGACGAACGTATGAACGACGTTGAGCCATCAAAGCGTGGC
This sequence comes from Vibrio sp. 10N.261.52.A1, assembly GCF_002876325.1. Classification (NCBI taxonomy): domain Bacteria; kingdom Pseudomonadati; phylum Pseudomonadota; class Gammaproteobacteria; order Vibrionales; family Vibrionaceae; genus Vibrio; species Vibrio sp. 10N.261.52.A1. The sequence continues at coordinate 8,668 of NZ_MCYD01000917.1, read as the reverse complement.
GTAGGTATGGTATTCCAATCATACGCGCTATACCCTCACCTAAACCTTTACGACAACATGTCTTTTGGTCTTAAGCTAGCGAAAGCGGATAAAGCTGAAATCGATAAGCGTGTTGAACATGCTGCTGAAATCCTGCAGCTTGGTCACCTACTAGAGCGTCAACCTAAAGCGCTTTCTGGTGGTCAACGCCAGCGTGTTGCAATTGGGCGTACTCTGGTTTCTCAACCAAACGTATTCCTACTGGATGAACCGCTATCTAACCTAGATGCTGCTCTGCGTGTTCAAATGCGTTCACAAATCACTAAACTACAACGCCAGCTTGGTTGCACCATGATCTACGTTACCCACGATCAAGTGGAAGCGATGACAATGGCTGACAAAATCGTTGTTCTTGATGGCGGTTACGTATCTCAAGTGGGTAAGCCACTGGACCTATACCACTACCCTCAAAACCGTTTCGTTGCTGGCTTTATTGGCTCGCCGAAGATGAACTTTATGTCTGTACACATTGAACAAGCGGAAGCAGAGCGCGTACTGGTACAGCTTTCAAACGGCATGACTTTCTGGATCCCTGTTGATGGTACAACCGTTAACGTTGGTGACCGCATGTCACTGGGTGTTCGTCCTGAGCACTTGATGTCTGCAGAAGCGGGCGACGCAACGATTGAAGGCGAAGTGATGATTGTTGAGAAGCTAGGTAACGAAACTCAAGTTTACCTAAACCTTGAAAGTGCTGATGCAGACGTTATCTACCGTCAACCAGACACACTAACAGTAGAGCCTGGCGACAAACTCGCTATCGGTATCCCAGCGCACCGTTGTCACCTGTTCCACAGCGATGGCAAAGCATGTCGTCGTCTGTACAAAGAGTACGGCACTGAATAAGCGCTAAGCCTTTAAGATATAACTTGCCCAATTCAAATCCCTCTTACGCTGTAAGGGGGATTTTTCTTTAGATTCGACCTATATCAGTAAGCAATAAAAACCAGTAAGCAATAAAAAGGCCTAGCGCGTGCTAGACCTTTATATGTTCTGTTTGAGCCTTAGCCCAACCAATCACTTAACAGTTTCACCTAAAATAGGGTTGTTTTAAGCTTAGTGGATTGGCGTATCATTCTTTTTGTTGAACTGACCAAAGTGCGCTTCTAATACTTCAGGTGTCAGTTTGCCTTCCGCTTCTAGTCGCTTAAATTCAGCAACGATCGCTTTCTGCTCTTCAAGTGATGGCAGTTTTACCTCAGGCTCATCGCCCATCTCTTGAGTCATCTGCTCTAGTTCTTTTTCAAAATCGCTCATGATACATACTTACCTAAATATTAAACCTAATCAGATTTTACTCATTTCCGCTCTATGATGCTAGGTTGATTGAAAGCAAAGCCCGAAACCAGATCAAGCTAAATGCAGTTAGAAGCAAATGAGCTCACCAATAAAAAGAGCCGGATTCACGATGAAATGAATCCAGCTCTTCGTCTATATCACTTTCTAAGCCATCTTAAAGCTTGAAAGGATTAAAGCTTAAATGAACCAACCATCTTATCTAAGCGAGAAGACAAGTCACGAAGCTCTTGGCTCGCTTCAGCAAGTTGCTCAGCTGTGCCTGTTGTGACTTCGTTTATCGCGTTGATCTCTTCGATGTTCTGGTTAATGGTGTGAACCACCGTTGATTGCTCTTCAGTTGCTGTCGCGACTTGCGTGTTGCGGTCAGAGATATCAACGATACGGTCAGAAATACCACCCAACACATCAACCGCTTCATCTGATGCTGATACACCTTCAAGCGTAATCACTTTGCCCGCACTCATTGCGGTTACCGCATCTTTTGCATCGCTTTGCAGTTGGTTGATCATCTTCTGAATCTCTTCCGTTGAATCAGCAGTACGACTTGCTAGATTGCGAACTTCATCCGCTACAACCGCAAAACCACGACCTTGCTCACCGGCACGCGCAGCTTCGATCGCAGCGTTCAATGCAAGTAAGTTGGTTTGCTCTGAAATATCGCGGATAACACCCAGAATAGAGCCGATGTCTTGAGTGGTAGAAGCCAGTTGCTCTACTACCTGCCCAGTGCTTTCGATGTCTTGTGCCAAACGGCTGATCGCATCTTTTGCTTTGTTCACAACAGAACGGCCTACTTCAGTATTGCCTGAAGCCTGTGTTGCCGTTTCAGCTGCGGTTGCGGCGTTCGATGCAATCTCGCTGATGGTCATGCCCATCTGGTTGATTGCAGCCACCACTTGAAGGGTTTGGTCACGTTGCTCTTGGCTGTTGTCATGAGTGATGTGTGCTTTATTAGAAACGCTCTCCGCCGCTACTTGAAGCGCTTGGCTTGTAGAGCATACCTCTTTCATCGACTCGTGAATCTTCTCAATGAAGCCGTTGAAGCCTTTTGAAAGCTGAGCGATTTCATCATTGCCTTTCACTTCGATACGCTGCGCAAGATCACCGTCACCTTCACCAAGGTCACTGAAACGCTTAGCCAATAGCTTGATTGGCTGAGTGATGCTGTTCGCTAGTACTACGCCCATCAAGATAAATGCTAAGGCTACGACCGCAGTCATGATCAACATCTTTTGGGCTGTCTCATCTAGCTCAGCAAACACTTCACCTGTTGGAACAACGCCAATAACGAACCAATCCATTGACGACACGTACAAACTTGCGACAAACAGTTCTTGGCCTTGGCTCTCTGTCGTGATCAGGTTGAAACCTGACTTATTCAGAAGTTGGCTTGCTTGAGGGCCGTAAAGTTGTTGAAGAGAAGAATCACTGCGAGAACGCTCACGGTGAATCTGCACGTCACCTTGGCTGTCGGTTAAGAATACAAAACCAGTATTCTCAATTTTGAAGCCATTAAGAAGGCTCACCATGTCGTCCATCGATTTTGATAGACCAGACATCGCCAAACCTGAAGGCTGTTGGTAGTTAGCGAACATCTTCACTTCACCGTTGGCTTCTTGGAACATGCTCACCATGGTTGGCTGCCCAGATTGAGTAAAGCCAAAGAACCAACCATCTTGTTGTTGATTAAGCTGGCGTAGGAAGCCATTTTGGTTCCAGTAATACGCCGTTTGACGGTTTGCTACTGAAGCATCATTTAAGTTGTATTGGTTACGCACATTATTCAGTTGTTTAACCAACTTACTCTCTAACGCTGGATCGCGATCTGTCGACTCGATTGCATCAGAAATAAATTCATTTGAAGCAATTTGCTCAGCAGCCAGCAATAACTGGGAAACTTCACGGTCAATCTCACCATTGATTCGCTCTAGCATTCCAGGAAGTTCAATATCGACCAATCGATGACTCAATACGTCTCGTGCTTGTTGCTGTGCCATCGCGCCAACAATAACCGTAGAGGCAAGAACCGCAAAAGTAATACCTAGTACTACCTTTTGCTTAATACTCAGAGAGTTAGTTTTAAACATATTTGGACCTTTTAAAAAGAATCGCTCTTCATTTGTATCCCAAAAACAGGGCTTTTTAGTGCACTCTTAAGCTAAAATGCACAGTCTGAGTTATGTATCGACCAACACCCATAAATCTAAAGAGTCATATCGCAAAAATTTGCAAAACAATGTAATAAGCAAAATCATCAAAAATCGTACAGCATCGGCACACCAAATATGCCGTCATTCGACCTTCATCGACCATCTACGCAATTAAAACTTCCACACACATACACAACTACCTCAGTAAGCACTTTGGTGTATAAACATCGATTGATATGGTAAAAACCACCTATCAAACGCGTTTCTCGCTAAGCGCTTGTAAATCATTCCAAATTTGAAAAAATAAATTACGTAGATGTACCGGAACTTTTTGCTTTCGAAAAGTGACCAATACTCACAATAAAAATCAAATGGATACCCAGAGAGTCCAAAATGCACAAAACGAATTTCGAAGTCCTTCAAAACTATTTAGAGTCTCAAATCATTGGTCAGCAAGAGCTCGTCAAACAACTGATGATCGCACTACTTGCTGATGGTCATATTCTGGTTGAAGGTCCTCCGGGGTTAGCGAAAACCCGTGCAGTCAAATCACTGGCTGATTGTGTTGAAGGGGATTTCCACCGCATTCAATTTACCCCTGACCTACTGCCTGCCGACCTGACGGGTACTGATATATTCCGACCAGAGACAGGGGAATTTACGTTCCAATCTGGGCCAATCTTTAACTCACTTATACTTGCGGATGAGATCAACCGTGCTCCTGCAAAAGTGCAAGCAGCAATGCTAGAAGCGATGGCAGAAAAACAAGTCACTGCAGGTCGAAAAACCTACGCCCTGCCAGACTTGTTTTTAGTGATGGCGACACAAAACCCGATTGAGCAAGAAGGCACATACCCACTGCCTGAAGCTCAATTAGACCGCTTCCTGCTGCACCTAGAAGTTGAATACCCAGACATGGAAAGCGAGCTTGAGATCCTGCGACTCAACCGCGGTGAAGCTCAAGGTAACGAATCGGTACAACCACAAGAAATCTCTCAGCAGACTATCTTTGAAGCGCGCCAAGAAGTACTCAATATCCACATGGCAGATACCATTGAACAGTACATCATCAGACTAGTAATGGCGACTCGCCAACCTAAGCAGTACAGCGACCAACTGGATCAGTGGCTAGATATGGGCGTAAGCCCGCGTGCGACCATTGCTCTCGACCGCTGCGCTCGTGCACATGCTTGGCTTGCAGGTCGCGACTATGTCACACCTCAAGATGTTCAAACGATGGCATTTCCTGTCTTGCGTCACCGCTTGCTTCGTAGCTACCACGCACAAGCTGAAGGTGTCACAGCAAACCAAGTGATTGCACACCTTATTTCGTTGGTTGGTAGCGCATAGGGACACGCGCATGAATAATTTATTACCGAACCACAGTGACGGCGTGATGCTGAACCTGGCCGAACTGCTGCAGTACAAAGCGCAGTCTGTTCGATGGTTGCCTCCAGCGAAAAGCCTCTGGTCACAGCTCAATGGTCAACACGAAAGCAACCGCAAAGGTCGCGGTATGAATTTCTCTGAAGTTCGCCAGTACCAAGCAGGCGATGACATACGCAGTATTGACTGGCGAGTAACCGCAAGAACAGGCAAAGCGCATACTAAGCTGTTCTCTGAAGAGAGAGAACAACCAGTCATCTTGTACTTAGATTTATCAAGCAGCATGATTTTCGGCTCAACCTTATTGCTGAAATCGGTTCAACTTGCGCACTTTGCTAGTCAGTTGTGTTGGTTAACCGTCGCTCAAAAAGACCGAATTGGCGCAGTCATCGATACCGGCAAAGAAATCATAGAAATCAAACCGAGTGGCAGTAACCATGCTCCTTTGCGTATTTTGCAAAAAGTCATAGAAATCAATAATGCAGCGCTAACCAACGACGATAATCGTTGCGATACCACCTTAGAGCATGGATTGAAGTCTCTTCATCAACTTTGCCCAAAAGGAAGCGATATTATTATGCTCAGTGACTTTGTGCGTTACCAAGAAAGTGACTACTCACTTATCAGTCAAATTCGCCGACACAACAGAGTACGTCTGGTACATTTTTATGACCCGCTAGAGCAAGGTCAAACGGCCTATAAAGGCTCAAAACAAGTCACCGATGGCAGTAAAACACAGTGGTTTAACTTCTCCTCCACGAAAGAGAAGCAAAAACTCAACCACGCGTTCTCATTAAAAAAACAGCAGCTACAACAGCTGAGCTTATCTCTCGCGATACCCTATAGCTCGTTATCGAGTGCACAGCCATTGATGAGCCAGATATCAGGAGCTCAGTCATGAAGCAGCCCTTAGATTTAAGCCCTGTGATTACACCAGATGCGCCAACATGGTGGCCTCTGGCGTGGGGTTGGTGGGCAGTGATTGTCACATCCATCATCTTGATTGCCCTTGTAGTTTTCATTGTAAGACGCAGAAACAACAATCAACAGGCGAAGCAAGAAGCGCTGTCTTACTTCACTAATAGTCAGTCTTCAGATCGTTTGTCTCCGAGTGAAGCACAACGCATCCTTCGTCAGGCTGCATTGAGCTACTTCCCACGAGAAAAAGTAGCAGGCCTAGCTGGTGATGATTGGTTGAAGTTCTTAGACGCGCAATTGAAAAAACCGTTGTTTGTAGAGAAACAAGCTCATTGGCAACAGTCACTCTATCAAGATCCAACTTCAATGAACGAAGAACAACATAAAGTCCAACAACAATTGGTGACTGACTGCGAAACTTGGATTCGCAAAGCCCTTCCTCCAAAGCGAGGTCGTTATGAGTAATCTCCTAAGCACTAACTTACTAAACATTGAATTCGTTTGGTGGTGGATGTTTTTCCTCGCACCATTGCCGTTTCTCGTTTACTTGTTCTCACCTAAAGCAGAATCAAGCGGTGCTCTCAAGCTTCCATTTCTGCCAGAAGACAGTAATACCAAAACACCGAGTACTCGCTTACCAAAAGCGTTGTCAGTGCTTATTTGGCTACTGCTAGTAACGGCGAGCGCTCGCCCGGCCTGGTATGGCGAACCCGTTGAGTTTCAACCGAAGCACCGTGATTTGATGTTGGTTGTCGACCTCTCCTACTCCATGAGCCAAGAGGACATGCAATTCAATGGCGAGTACATCGACCGCTTATCGGCAGTGAAACATGTGTTGAGTGACTTCATTGAACGCCGCAAAGGCGACCGAGTTGGTTTGGTGCTCTTTGCCGATCATGCCTACCTACAAACACCTTTGACTTTGGATAGAGACACGCTGTCACAGCAGCTCAATCAAGCAGTCCTAAGACTGATCGGTAATCAAACCGCGATTGGTGACGGCATTGGATTGGCGACCAAAACCTTTGTAGATAGTGATGCGCCTCAACGTGTGATGGTACTACTCAGCGACGGCAGTAATACCGCCGGGGTGTTAGACCCACTAGAGGCCGCAGATATTGCCAAGAAGTACAACGCAACCATCTACACCGTCGGTGTTGGCGCAGGCGAAATGATGGTTAAAGAGTTCTTCATGACTCGTAAAGTAAACACCGCTCAAGATTTAGATGAACGCACGCTAATGGAAATTGCCAAACGCACTGGCGGTCAATACTTCCGAGCGCGTGACAGCAAAGAGCTGGCAACGATTTACGACACTATCAACCAACTAGAACCCGTGACAAATGCGACCAAAATATGGCGACCACAACAAGAGTGGTTTGTATGGCCTTTGTCGGCTGCCATGTTCTTCGCATTTATGCTGTTAGCCATTAGGAGAAACAATGTCTAACTTTACTTTTATCTACCCATATTGGTTGTTAGCACTTGCTGCCCTGCCCGCTATTTGGTGGCTCAGCAAGAGACAATCGAAACAAGGGTTATTGGCTTCTCATATCGCGCGATATTTAGCCCCAGAATCAAGCAAACCGTCTAAAAACCGCAGTACTTACTTTGGTATCTGGTGGTTGGGTGGTGTTATTGCGCTAGCCGGACCAAGCTTTCAAAACAATGAGCAGCCTAGCTTTGAAAAAACACAGGCACGAGTTGTGATGATGGATATGTCGATGTCGCTCTACGCTACCGACATAAAACCAAACCGTTTAACGCAAGTGCGATATAAAGCGCTCGATCTACTCTCATTGTGGAATGAGGGCTTAACCGGAATGGTCGCTTACGCTGGCGATGCTTATACCATTAGCCCACTAACGTCAGACATCAACACCATTAAGAGCCAAGTACCGAACTTGTCTCCGGATATCATGCCTTACCAAGGCAGTAATGCCCCCGCAGCAGTTAAGCTTGCCATTGAGATGATGACTCGCGCGAAGATCTACCAAGGTGACTTGGTACTCATTGCCGATGACATCGATGACCAAGAAAAGAAAGAGATCGACTCGCTACTATCTGGTGGCAATTGGACGCTATCTATCTTGGCGGTGGGTAGTGAAAGTGGCGCACCAATCTCATTACCAAGTGGCTCGATGATGCAAACCGACTCAGGACAGACGGTAGTTGCAAGAACCAACTTAAAGAACATGCGCGATCTGACACGCAGCTATGGTGGCACCTTTACTGAAGTTCAGTTTGATAATTCAGATGTCGAACACATCGCAAACTACCTCGACCGCATTGCAACAACGACGGAAGTGACCAAAACCAATAACTCACTTAACACCAGAGTCAACAATGGCTTTTGGCTACTGCCATTCCTATTGCTACCTGCGGTTGGGCTTTTCAGAAAAGGCGTTATTTGGTGCGGATTGGCTGCAGTCTTAACATTTAGCCAACCGAACACGGCGTTTGCAAGCCCATGGAAAACCGACGACCAAGTAGGTTATCAGTTTTATCAAGATGAAGATTTCCAGCAAGCTGCGGAACAATTCAAACAGCAAGAGTGGAAAGGCATCTCACAATACAAAGCGGGTGACTTCGAAGCGGCTGAGCAAACGCTACAAGGTTTGACTGACGAAAGTGCTCGCTACAACCTTGCGAATGCTCAAGCACAACAAGGCAAGTACGATCAAGCGATTGAAGAGTATCAACGTATTCTCCAAAACAACCCAGATCATGAGTATGCGAAGAAGAATCTAGAAATCGTCAAACAAGCCCAGCAACAGCAACAGCAACAGCAACAGCAACAGCAACAGCAACAGCAAGATGATTCTGAATCCAAAGACCAAAAAGACCAAGACCAAGACCAAGACCAGCAGAATCAG
>NZ_MCYD01000916.1:5045-5553 GCF_002876325.1 Vibrio sp. 10N.261.52.A1 | reverse complement strand
TGTTAGTGAATAACTCACCCAGCTACAAATGGATATGACAATGAATAAGAAACTTTTAGCGCTAGCGATTTCTGGTGCAGTATTTGGTACACAGGCAGTTGCAGTAGAACTTTACAACGAAGACGGCACAACATTCTCAGTTGGCGGCCACGTTTCAGTTGCAGTTGGTGACGTAAACAGCTCTGATCGTCAAAACAGTGACGACATCGGTGTTGAGACTGTTTCTCCACGTATCAACTTCGGTGCAACGCACGAACTAGGCAACGGCTTTACTGCTGACGCTAAAGGTGAATGGGCACTGAACATGCTAGATGGTGGTGAAGAGTCATTCACAACTCGTCTTGGCTACGTTGGTGTTTCTCACGACGATTACGGCCGTGCAGCAGTAGGTACTCAATGGGCACCTTACTACAACGTTGCAGGCGTTGCTGATATGCCAATCGCATTCGCGAACGACTTCATCTACGAAGATCACGGTAACCTAGGTACTGGTCGTGGTGAAGAGATG
>NZ_MCYD01000916.1:0-4297 GCF_002876325.1 Vibrio sp. 10N.261.52.A1 | reverse complement strand
GGTCGTGGTGAAGAGATGGTGAGCTACTCAAACGCTCTAGATTTCGGCAATGCTGGTTCTCTTGGCGCAGCTGTTGCGTGGCAAGGTCGTAAGATTGATGGTGCAACTACATACGGTAACCGTGGTCAAGTTGCATTGAACTACGCAATTGCTGGCTTTACTGCAAACTACGCGTACAACACAGGTGACGTTGACTACGCTCTTCGTGGTTCACAAACTGCTGATTCTCACGTAGTAAGTGCAACTTACGGTTCATACGGCGCTGAAGGTCTTTACCTTGCAGGTGTATACGCAATGAACAACTACATGAATTCTGCGAAAGTAGGCTCTGCTAGCATTGTGCTAGAAGAGACAGTAGCAATCGAATTACTAGCATCTTACGCGCTTTCTAACAGCCTAAACCTAAGCGTTAACTACGAAGCGGTAGAAGACGACAAGAACAGCGAAACTGTATACAGCACTTCAGCTGTACAAGCTGAATACAACTTCACATCGCAGTTCGTAGGCTTTGCTGGCTACCAGTTCGACCTACAAGGTTCTGGCGTTTACAAAGAGAAAGCTGACGACCAATGGCTACTTGGTGCTCGTTACTACCTATAAGTCGCAGACTGATTTAGCATAGTGTTTACTCCTTAGGTTTACCTTTTAGGATACTGTCCTAGACACCATGCTAAGCCCTCTCAAACCTTTTGGTTGGAGAGGGCTTTTTTCGTTTTGAATGACCACCTCGGGATGCCCCGATTTCTTATGAACATTTCCCAATGAGCGAATTGAGCTAAAGATCAGAATTTAGAGATCAGTAGCCAGCTTGTCGAAGATTCTCTCTTTGGGATGAGGTAAACTCTGCATTCCAAAAATAGTTCAGGGATAAACTATGAGCAGCGTTGTAGATCAGGAACAGTTAATGAATTCGAAACGAACAGCGACACCGACGAAAGTGCTGTGTGTTGGGCGTAACTATGTCGATCATATCGAAGAGCTTAACAACGCGATCCCAGATGCTATGGTGGTGTTCAACAAGCCGTCTACTAGCGTAACTTCTTCTCTCTCTTATTTTCATCAAGAAGCCCTACACTATGAAGCCGAAATCTGTTTCATCGTTGAAAACGGTCAATACTCAGCGGTAGGTTTAGGGTTAGACCTGACTAAGCGTGAGTTGCAAAGTAGCTTGAAAGCAAAAGGCTTGCCTTGGGAGCGCGCTAAAGCGTTTGACGGTTCTGCCGTTCTTAGCCGCTTTGTACCCATAACAGATTTGGATCTCGAAGACTTGAATCTAGAGCTGTTTATTAACTGTGTTCGTGTTCAGAAAGGGCACGTTGAGCAGATGCTATATTCCCCACAAACAATCCTCGAAGAGCTCTCTTCTTACACGACTTTGCTGGATGGCGATGTTGTGATGACGGGCACCCCGAAAGGCGTCGGAGAAGTGCACCAAGGTGATATTTTCCTTGGCCGCCTTAAGTGTGGTGAGACAACATTGATAGAGATAGAGTGGGTCGCGAGTTAACTGTTGTTATCGGTTTAGTTAATGATTTGGGCTAATTTTATGATGTTGGTTTTTAATTCGAAATTTCAGCCCTGGTACAACTGATTGCATCTGGAAGGGCGTCAGTAATTGATATAAAATCCGCCTCCATTTTTATCAATGCTGAACCTCATGATCGATTTAACCATTCTGCCTGTTTACTTGACTGCCGTCGTCGCTCTTCTTCTTTTACCTGGTCCTGATATGTTGCTGATTGCTAGCTCAAGCATGAGTTATGGTCGTAAGGTTGGTGTTTTTGCGAGCTTAGGTAACGCGACTTCAGGGATCATTCTTACTGTTTTAGCGGCGATGGGAGTATCAGCGTTGATTGCAATGAGTCCTGTTGCCTTGAATGCCCTCCACTTATTAGGTGGTACATACTTGCTCAAAATGGGCTGGGACTGCTTGCGAACAGAGCAGGGCAACGCACCTGAACTGACTGATAATTTTGCCGCAAAGGCTTACTACCAAAGAGCGTTGATCAGTAACCTGCTCAATCCTAAAGCTCTAGTGTTTTTTGTGATGTTTTTACCTCAGTTTGTGTCGACAAATATTGAGGCTACATCGGGCGAGCAGATGTTGGTGCTCGGCTTATTACTGAATGTTTTAGGCTTAACGTTCAACTTTTTGCTGGTGGCGTTGGTAGGTACTATCGGTAAATCACTGGTAGAGAACGCTAAATTTCGCACCTATCAACAAAAAGTGATGGGTGGCGTATTTGTTGTGTTAGCGGTTTGGATGCTGTCTTCTTTCTTCACTTCATAAGTAACAATCAAACGCGATTATCCACAACCAGATGTTTAAAGAAAAATGGACGCTTAGAGCGTCCATTTTTAATTTAACTGATGCATTCTTAATGCGCTAATCCGTTAAGAGTTCAGCTCTTTCTGGTGTTGTTCGATGAGCTTATCCATATATTCTTCACCTCGCTGACGAGTGTCGTCATAGGTTTCTGTCCCCTCAAACTTAGTCACGGTTTCGTAGTAAACCTTGACCTTTGGTTCTGTGCCTGAAGGGCGGACTATAATGCGAGAACCATCTTCGAGATGATAGATGAGTACGTCGCTCGCAGGGAGGTTTATCGCCTCTGTTGCACCACCAGTAATGAAGCGTAGCGAAGAGTGAAGATCTTCAATCACAGATATCGCAATGCCATTGATTGTTTTTGGTTGTGCTGCGCGAAGTTTAGAGCCAATTGAAGGTGAATCTGGGTCCAGCGCGATGCTGCGTTGTGCATTGGTATGAACACCATGTTCAAAGGAAATCTGAGCCAGAAGATCCCACACTGTTCGACCTTGAGATTTTAGCTCCTCGACCAGTTGTGCGAAAACGACAATGGCTGACAAACCATCTTTATCGCGGACTTGAGTTCCAATCGTGTAGCCTAGCGCCTCTTCATAGGCGAATAGGAATTCATTCTGTTCATCTTCCAACTGCATGCCAATGTTAGCTAACCATTTAAACCCGGTCAGCGTTTGGAAGTAGGTAGCACCGTGAGAGTTAGCGACTTTCTCAAGCAGGGTAGACGATACGATACTGTTGCCGACCAATTGATTATTGGTGTGCGGTTTTGACAGTAAGTAATGTGCGAATAGTACGCCTACTTGGTCACCCGTTAACATTTTGTATGAGTCATCATTTGTTTTAACCGCAACTGCAAATCGGTCTGCATCTGGATCGTTGGCGCAAGCGATATCAGCATCGACACTTTTCGCCAGCTTGATCACGAGATCCATGGCCCCTTTTTCTTCTGGGTTAGGGAAGTTCACCGTTGGGAAGTGGCCATCGGGCTCTCTTTGCTCTGCAACGCTAAACACCTTGTGGAAACCTGAATCGTGGAGGAGGTCTTCTGCCATCTGCGCGCCGACGCCATGCATTGCTGTGTAAGCGATAGTGGTTTTAGCCGATTCAATGTCGTTCTTTACAAATGGGCTTTGGTTGATCGCCGCGCGATAGGTTTGATAGTAACCCTCGGTGAGCCACACTAACTTGCCTTGTGTTTCCGCATCACTAAGGCTCATCAAAGGGATAGGCTTAGTCGCTGCGGAGTTAATTTCAGCGGCAATACCAGCATCATGAGGCGGTATAATTTGTGCGCCATTTTCCCAGTATACCTTGAAGCCATTATATTCCGGTGGGTTGTGGCTAGCAGTTACCACAACGGCCGCTGCTGCGTTGAAATGCTCGATACCAAACGCAACGATAGGGGTCGCAGCCACATTCGATGTTAGATAAACCTTGATGCCCAAAGCCGTTAGTACCGAAGCGGTATCAATAGCGAATTGCTTTGAATCTAATCGGCCATCATAGCCTACAACGACACCTCTCATGGTTGCGTTTGCCACATGTTCAATTAGATAGTGACCGAGTCCAGTCGCAGTTTCTTGAATGACTAGGCGGTTCATTCTGTTTGGGCCACATCCTACTTTGCCTCGAAGACCCGCTGTTCCAAATTCTAATCGCTGCGTAAAGCGGTCTTCCAATTCGTTATGCATCCCCTCATCGATGAGGTGTTGTAGCTCTTCACGAGTTCTTGGATCTGGGTCTCTCGCTAACCAATTCATAGTATTTTGCATAATTACTGAACCTTTTAATGTCGGTATGACTTACTGTTGGGATTAATTTAAGTGATATTGATTATCATTTCCATGAGAGCAATCGTAAAACTCGATTTAAATAAACGCCAACGGCAAAGACATGTCGGCTAAGCCATTCTAAATAATTGACTATTTTGTAAGTAAACTTACCTTGAACAATTGGATATCACTAACT
>NZ_MCYD01000915.1:0-2971 GCF_002876325.1 Vibrio sp. 10N.261.52.A1 | reverse complement strand
TCATTGAATTTGTTACCAATTTTCACAAACCCAATTAACCACATGATTTAAATGGCTTTATTTAGTTAAATTTTTGACCATCTAGTTATTCGATTAATATTCATTCCTTTTTGTCATTTCATAAACCGCCGTTAATTCAATAACTTCCACCCCAGTTTCAATAGGGAGTTAAAATGAATAATAAAAAACTAATAATGAGTTTGGCGGGTATTGGCATCTTGGCTTATCTGGGCATGGTCTATACGGTTGATAAAAACGACCAACGTCTTGCCGCTGAAAGCCTCGCGCAATTTTCATCTTTGGATAAGTCATCTTTAGACTACCAAGCGATGAAAGTACTCAGTGATAAAGGATGTGCATACTGCCACACCAACGAAAGCGAAATGCCTTTCTACTCGGAATGGCCGATTGCAAAACCACTCATGAATGCCGACATACAAACAGGTATGAAACACTTTGAAATTACTCAACTCTTCAATGGTATTCAGAATAATGAACCAGTATCTGAAGTAGCACTTGCTCGTATTGAAAAGGTGCTTTACGACGGTTCAATGCCACCCAAACTCTATCAATCGATGCATTGGTCCGCTGGCATCTCAAATGAAGAAAAGCACACTTTATTAAAATGGATACGCCAAACAAGAGCAGACATTCACCAAGATTCTCCGGTAGATGACAGTCGAAGAGAAGGCACACTTCAGCCAATCTACACTCAGTTTGAGGTAAACGAAGACAGAGTTAAGCTAGGCAAAGCGCTCTACCACGACACTCGCCTGTCCGGTGACGACACGGTTTCATGTGCGACTTGCCATGGATTAGACACAGGCGGTGTCGACAACTTAGTCGGCTCTGTTGGTATTCACGGCCAAGTTGGTGGAATCAATGCGCCAACGGTATTCAACTCGGCGTACAACAAACTGCAATTCTGGGATGGCCGAGCAAATGACTTACAAGACCAAGCTGGCGGTCCTCCATTTAACCCTATCGAAATGGGCTCTGAAGGTTGGCAGCAGATCATCGACAAGCTCAGCAGTGACCCTGAGTTAGTTGCCAAATTCAATAAGACTTATGACGGTGAGATCACCGGTGACACCATCACGCATGCAATCGCTGAATTTGAGAAAACCTTGGTAACACCGAACAGCCGTTTCGACCAATATCTGACGGGAAATTCCAATGCGATAGACGACCATGAAAAATATGGACTAACGCTATTTAAACAATACAGCTGCGATACTTGCCACACAGGTGAAGCCATGGGTGGTGAAACTTTTGAAACCATGGGCATGAAAGCGGACTACTTTGCAGATAGAGGAACAGATATCACCCCAGAAGACTTGGGAAGATACAACGTCACTGCGATTGAATCCGACAAACATAAGTTCAAAGTACCAACGCTTAGAAACATTGAACTCACAGCACCTTACTTCCACGATGGTCATGCAGAGACGCTAGAACAAGCGATCTTCGATATGGGTAAATATCAAGTTGGTGTCGAAATGAATGATGAGGAAGTCGATGCAATCAAGGCATTCCTCAAGACGCTAACTGGCGAATATAAAGGAAACAACCTTAGCCCTAAAGCTCAGCAACAAAGCTAATTGATGCCAATCGAAGTCGTTCGATATCACCGATAAACTCAAGCCAATAGATTCTTTCTATTGGCTTTTTCATTACTCAGGCTCAATTGGTTTTGTCGAGAAGTTAGCGTAGTATGAACAAAGGATGGTTTGATAAGCAATACATGGAGTAACGATGAAGAAAGTACTGGTTTTAGGCGCTTCTGGATATGTTGGTTCACAGCTGCTTCCTCTGCTGCTAGAACAAGGTTATCAAGTAACCGCTGCAGCAAGGCACATCGACTACTTAAAAGCGCGAACCGAGCCTCATGAGAATTTATCACTCGAATTTCTCGATCTGGCTGACCAAGCGGCAACACAAGCTTTAGTCCCTGATTTTGACCTCATCTTCTTCCTTGTCCATGGTATGGCGGAAGGTCATGATTTCATTGACTACGAATTAAGCCTGGCCCGTAACTTTGTCTCCGCACTTGGCCCTAAAAACCAACACATCATCTACTTAAGTTCACTTCAGCCTCAAACCGGCGATTCTGAGCACCTTCAAGCGAGAAAGAAAACCGGAGAAGTGCTTCGTAAAGGCTCGGTTCCCGTTACTGAGCTTCGAGCTGGCGTCATCATCGGCCCTGGTTCGGCGGCCTTTGAGATAATGCGAGACTTCGTTTACAACCTACCAATCATGGTTGCGCCGAAATGGGTCGACTCAAAAGCTAACCCTATCGCATTGAAAAACCTCAATCACTACTTGTTAAAGCTCGCGCAAGATACCCCAAGCGACAATCAGACCTTTGAGGTTGGTGGTCCAGATATCGTCTCTTATCGCAATCAATTCGCGCATATCGCCAAAACTGCCGATCGTCCACTTCGGTTGTGGGCGACTTCCCTACTTACACCTAAGATCGCCTCTTATTGGCTTGGCGTGGTGACCTCTGTCCCTTCCAACATAGGTAGAGCATTACTCGCAGGTTTAAAGCATGATTTCATAGCTAACTCGACTACCATCCAAGAAAAATATCCGCAAAAGCTCGCGTCGTTCGAGAGCATGGTTGAACAAGCGATTCATGCTGAGGGTAACTTCGTAAAAAGTAATGTGTGGGGCTTCGATAAAACAGCCTTCAAACGCTGGCAAGCGGGATACGGTTATTATCCTAAGAAGACTGGTGCAAGTATCACATCGACTGCCTCACTAGAGTCGCTTTGGCACGTAGCACAACAAATTGGAAGCCCTAAACAGGGTTACTTTTTCGCTAACGCTTTATGGCGTACAAGAGAGTGGTTAGATCTTCTCTTTGGCGGCGGTGTACCCGTGCGACAAATGCCAGAAGGGCCAACTCTAAAAGTGGGCGACAAAATTGACTCTTGGAAAGTAATTCGCTGTGAAGAGAACCAATTCC
>NZ_MCYD01000914.1:0-15390 GCF_002876325.1 Vibrio sp. 10N.261.52.A1 | reverse complement strand
AATCGCAATGGACGAAGGCCTACGTTTCGCTATCCGTGAAGGTGGCCGTACTGTAGGTGCTGGTGTTGTAGCTAAAATCTTCGCTTAATAGCATTTAGATTTTTGCACTCTCTTCATTAGAAGAGCACGCATCAAAAAAGGGGAGCTTCGGCTTCCCTTTTTTATTTTGGTTATAAGGGAAATTCCTAACACGTAATATCCACAGTCTATATTCCGATTTAAATACAGTTATTTACTTAACGGCATAAATCGCCCTCCTAAACTTTCTCCTCTTCACAGCCCGTTAATCTCTCTTTTCGACGAAACACTATAACCAATCGATATAAACATACGGTAAATTTTAACTGGTAATAAGAATGATTCCTTTTTATATTTAACTGCAAGTTAAAGGGTTAGGTTTTACTATGTACGTTTGTTTATGCCATGGGGTCTCGGATAAGAAAATCCGCAAGTTGGTATTAGAAGAGGGCATTACTGACATAAAAGGAATTAAAAAGTGTACAGCACTTGGCAGTCAATGCGGCAAGTGTGTACGTTCAGCAAAAGAAGTCATTAACGACACCGCGAAAGACCTGTTTAAACAGGCAAGCTAATTCTGCTCAAAGAGCAGTAGCTTTTTTGACACTTCTCGATTTGGTTCTACAGTTAGAAGAGCCAAAGAGGAGGGCTATGTCATGAAAGGCGATCCTATCATCATTCAACATCTCAACAAAATTCTTGGTAATGAACTTGTCGCAATAAATCAGTATTTCTTGCATGCGCGCATGTATAAAGACTGGGGCTTAAAGCATCTAGCCGACAAGGAGTATCATGAATCCATCGACGAAATGAAACATGCCGACCATCTGATTGAACGAATCTTGTTTCTCGAAGGGCTGCCCAATCTGCAAGATCTAGGCAAACTTAAAATCGGTGAAGATACTCAAGAAATGCTGGAGTGTGACTTATCGTTAGAGATGGAAGCCATTCCGGATCTGAAAAACGCCATCGCTTATGCAGAAGATATTCATGACTATGTGTCACGAGATCTGTTTCTTGAGATTTTGGAAGATGAAGAAGAGCATGTCGATTGGTTAGAAACCCAACTTGGCCTCATCAAAATGACAGGTATTCAAAATTACCTACAAGCTCAATATGTCGATGAAGACGAAGGCTAAAATATATCGATAACAAGGGTAGCTGCTCAGGCGCATCCTAGTGGTTACCTTGCATTTCTTTTTCAGGCGGTAGGGCACTACCAAGAACTAAAAATCCTCCAATCACCCCTCTCAATAGATTCTGCGATTATTTTTCAAACACAGCTTGCAAGTTAAAGTGTGATCTGTATAATGCACCGCACTGGCTTAAGCTGGTTGTGAACCAATGAGCACTGAGGAGTAGGTTTTACCTAGTAATGTATACTCAGCTTATGTTCGCGGTTAATAAAAATAGTAAGGCTTGTCTTTACTTCAAAAGTTAACTGACAATGCGTCCTAATTTTGGATGCTACGGTTTCACATAAATCAATCGGCATTCTCTCGTTTTATCGAGTTTGAGTGGCGATATTGTTTGTGTAATTTTTAATAATTGGAGCTCTGTCTCATGCAGAACCAACGTATTCGTATCCGCCTTAAAGCGTTTGATTACAAGCTAATCGATGCTTCAACTGCGGAAATCGTTGAAACAGCAAAACGTACTGGCGCACAGGTTCGTGGTCCTATCCCACTACCTACTCGTAAAGAGCGTTTCACTGTTCTTACCTCTCCACACGTCAACAAAGATGCACGTGACCAGTACG
Organism: Vibrio sp. 10N.261.52.A1; assembly: GCF_002876325.1. NCBI lineage: Bacteria > Pseudomonadati > Pseudomonadota > Gammaproteobacteria > Vibrionales > Vibrionaceae > Vibrio > Vibrio sp. 10N.261.52.A1. The sequence goes on along the minus strand of NZ_MCYD01000914.1, from coordinate 13,613 downwards.
AAATCCGTACTCACAAGCGTTTGATCGACATCGTTGAGCCAACAGACAAAACTGTTGATGCTCTAATGCGTCTTGATCTTGCAGCTGGCGTTGATGTTCAAATCAGCCTAGGTTAAGGGAGATAAGAATAATGATTGGTCTAGTCGGACGTAAAGTGGGTATGACCCGCGTATTTACTGAAGAAGGCGTTTCTATCCCAGTAACTGTTGTTGAGGTTGAAGCGAACCGTATTTCTCAAGTTAAAACTCTAGAGAACGACGGCTACGCAGCAATCCAAGTAACTACTGGTGCTAAGAAAGCTAACCGTGTAACTAAACCTGAAGCTGGTCACTTCGCGAAAGCGGGTGTAGAAGCAGGTCGCGGTCTTTGGGAATTCCGTTTAGAAAACGGCGAAGAGTTTGAAGTTGGCGCTGAGCTAAACGTAGAACTTTTCAACGAAATTAAAAAAGTAGACGTTACTGGTACATCTAAAGGTAAAGGCTTCCAAGGCGCTGTTAAGCGTTGGAACTTCTCTACTCAAGATATGACTCACGGTAACTCTTTGTCTCACCGTGCACCGGGTTCAATTGGCCAATGTCAAACTCCAGGTCGCGTGTTTAAAGGCAAGAAAATGGCAGGTCACATGGGTGCTGAGCGTGTAACGACTCAAAACCTAGAGATCGTACGTGTTGACGCTGAGCGCAATCTGCTTCTTATTAAAGGTGCAGTACCAGGCTCAACAGGCGGCAACGTGATCGTAAAACCTGCTGTTAAAGCATAACGTCTAGGAGTAAGTAATGGAATTGATGGTTAAAGGTGCTGATGCACTAACTGTTTCCGAGACTACTTTCGGACGTGACTTCAACGAAGCTCTTGTACACCAAGTAGTTGTTGCATATGCAGCAGGTGCTCGTCAAGGTACTCGTGCTCAAAAGACTCGTTCTGAAGTATCTGGCGGTGGCGCTAAGCCATGGCGTCAAAAAGGTACTGGCCGCGCACGTGCTGGTACAATTCGTAGCCCAATCTGGCGTACAGGTGGTGTTACTTTTGCTGCGAAACCACAAGATCACAGCCAAAAAGTAAACAAGAAAATGTACCGCGGTGCTATGAAGAGCATTCTTTCTGAGCTTGTTCGTCAAGAGCGTCTAATCGTTGTTGATAACTTCTCAGTAGAAGCACCAAAAACAAAAGAACTTGTAGCTAAGCTTAAAGAGCTTGAGCTAAGCGACGTTCTGATTGTTACTGGCGAAGTAGATGAAAATCTATTCTTAGCTGCTCGTAACCTATACAAAGTTGATGCACGTGACGTTGCTGGTGTTGATCCAGTATCTCTAATTGCATTCGACAAGGTTCTAATGACTGCTGACGCAGTTAAGCAAGTTGAGGAGATGCTAGCATGATCACTGAAGAGCGTATCTTAAAAGTTCTACGTGCTCCGCACATCTCTGAAAAAGCAACTATGGCAGCTGAGAAAGCGAACACTATCGTTTTCAAAGTAGCTAAAGATGCAACTAAGAAAGAGATCAAAGCAGCTGTAGAAAAGCTATTTGAAGTTGAAGTTAAGTCTGTAAATACTCTTGTTCAAAAGGGTAAGACCAAACGTCAAGGTATGCGTGAAGGCCGTCGTTCAGACGTTAAGAAAGCCTACGTTACTTTGAAAGAAGGTCAAGATCTTGACTTCGTTGGCGGCGCGGAATAACAGGAGTAGTTAAAAATGGCTATTGTTAAATGTAAGCCGACTTCCCCTGGTCGTCGTCACGTCGTTAAAGTTGTTAACGCTGACCTACACAAGGGTAAGCCATACGCACCTCTTCTAGAGAAAAACTCTAAGAACGGTGGTCGTAACAACAACGGTCGTATCACAGTACGTCACATCGGCGGTGGTCACAAGCACCACTACCGTGTAATTGACTTCAAACGTACTAAAGATGGCATCCCAGCGAAAGTTGAGCGTCTAGAATACGATCCAAACCGTAGCGCTAACATCGCTCTAGTTCTGTACGCAGACGGTGAGCGTCGTTACATCATTGCACCAAAAGGCATTCAAGCCGGTGACCAGATCCAATCTGGTGTTGATGCGCCAATCAAAGCAGGTAACACTCTGCCGATGCGCAACATCCCAGTAGGTTCTACTGTACACTGTGTTGAACTTAAGCCTGGTAAAGGTGCTCAACTAGCTCGTTCGGCTGGTGCTTATGCTCAAATCGTTGCTCGCGACGGTGCATACATCACTATCCGTCTACGTTCTGGTGAAATGCGCAAAGTACTTTCTGAAGGTCGTGCAACGATCGGTGAAGTTGGTAACTCTGAGCATATGCTACGTGAACTTGGTAAAGCTGGTGCTTCACGCTGGCGCGGCGTACGTCCAACCGTACGTGGTGTAGTAATGAACCCGGTGGATCACCCACACGGTGGTGGTGAAGGCCGCACATCTGGTGGTCGTCACCCAGTTTCTCCTTGGGGCGTTCCTACTAAGGGCTTCAAGACTCGTAAGAACAAGCGCACTGACAAGTACATCGTACGTCGTCGCACTAAATAATTTATAAAGAGGAATCGCCATGCCACGTTCTCTCAAGAAAGGTCCTTTTATTGACCTACACTTGCTGAAGAAGGTAGAGAAAGCGGTGGAAAGCGGAGACAAAAAGCCTATTAAGACTTGGTCCCGTCGCTCAATGATCATCCCAACAATGATTGGTTTGACCATCGCTGTCCATAATGGTCGTCAGCACGTTCCAGTTTTCGTTACCGAAGAAATGATCGGTCACAAACTGGGCGAATTTGCACCAACTCGTACTTATCGCGGTCATGCTGCAGATAAGAAAGCTAAGAAGAAGTAAGGAGTAGATGATGGAAGCTTTAGCTAAACATAACTTTGCTCGTATTTCTCCACAGAAAGCTCGCTTAGTTGCAGACCAAATTCGCGGTAAGTCGGTAGACCAAGCTCTAGAAATTCTAACTTTCAGCAACAAAAAAGCTGCTGTTCTAGTTAAGAAAGTTCTAGAGTCAGCTATCGCTAACGCGGAACATAACGAAGGTGCAGATATCGACGATCTAAATGTCGCTAAAATCTTCGTAGATGAGGGCCCTATCATGAAGCGTATTATGCCTCGTGCTAAAGGTCGTGCGGATCGTATCTTGAAGCGTTCAAGCCACATCACTATTGTTGTAGCAGATCGCTAAAGACTAGGAGAGTAAGCAATGGGTCAGAAAGTACATCCTAATGGTATTCGTCTTGGCATCGTTAAGCCTTGGAATGCTACATGGTTTGCTAATACCAAAGATTTCGCTGACAACCTAGACGGCGACTTCAAGGTACGTCAGTTCCTTACAAAGGAACTACAAAAAGCATCACTATCTCGTATCGTTATCGAGCGTCCAGCTAAGAGCATCCGTGTGACTATTCACACTGCTCGTCCTGGCGTTGTTATCGGTAAGAAAGGTGAAGACGTAGAGAAGCTACGCGCAGCTGTAGCTAAAATCGCAGGTGTACCAGCGCAAATCAATATCGCTGAAGTACGTAAGCCTGAGTTAGATGGTCAGCTTGTAGCTGATAGCATCGCGTCTCAACTAGAGCGTCGTGTTATGTTCCGTCGTGCTATGAAGCGCGCAGTACAAAACGCTATGCGTCTAGGCGCTAAAGGTATCAAAGTGGAAGTAAGTGGTCGTCTAGGCGGCGCTGAAATCGCACGTTCTGAGTGGTACCGTGAAGGCCGTGTGCCTCTACACACTCTACGTGCAGACATTGATTACGCAACTTCTTCGGCTCACACTCAATACGGTGTGATCGGCATTAAAGTTTGGATCTTCAAAGGTGAGATTCTAGGCGGTATGCCAGCTGCTAACGCAGTAGAGCCTAAAGGCGATAAGCCTAAGAAGCAGCGTAAAGGCCGTAAGTAAGGAGTCGAACGATGCTACAACCAAAACGTACTAAGTTCCGCAAGGTTATGACTGGTCGTAACCGTGGTCTAGCTAAAGGTACTGAAGTAAGCTTCGGCGAATTCGGTCTTAAAGCTGTTGGCCGTGGTCGTCTGACTGCACGTCAAATCGAAGCGGCACGTCGTGCTATGACACGTCACATTAAGCGTCAAGGTCAAATCTGGATTCGTGTATTCCCAGACAAACCGATTACTGAAAAGCCTCTTGAAGTTCGTCAAGGTAAAGGTAAAGGTTCAGTAGCGTACTGGGTTGCTCAAATCCAACCTGGCAAAGTTATGTACGAAATGAATGGCGTACCTGAAGAGTTGGCACGTGAAGCGTTCCGCCTAGCGGCACGTAAACTGCCTGTTAAAACTACTTTTGTAACTAAGCAGGTGATGTGATGAAAGCACAAGATCTACGCGAAAAGAACGTTGAAGAGCTTAACGCTGAGCTATTGAATTTGCTACGTGAACAGTTCAACTTGCGCATGCAAGCTGCAACTGGTCAGCTTCAGCAAACTCATACTCTAAAAGCTGTACGCCGTGATATCGCACGTGTGAAAACTGTTTTGACTGAAAAGGCAGGCGCATAATGAGCGAAACTAACCGCATCCAGCAAGGCCGTGTAGTAAGTGACAAGATGGACAAGTCTATCGTTGTTGCTATCGAACGTACTGTAAAACACCCAATTTACGGTAAATACGTTAAACGCACGACTAAAGTACACGCACACGACGAAGACAACACTTGTGGCCTAGGCGACAAAGTTGAAATCGCTGAGTGTCGTCCTCTGTCTAAGACTAAGTCTTGGACATTGGTTAAAGTTCTAGAAAAAGCGAAGATTTAATCTTTGTAATTCTATAACTTATAAGCGGCTCCAAATTATTTTTGGGGCCGCTTGTTTTTTGTCTACCCAATTTAAAAAAAGGGTGGTACAATTCGCGTCCCTTTTAAAGAGGCAGCCCGACCCGAGAGGGTCTAGTTTTAATATTTAGCGGAGCACTAACAATGATCCAGATGCAAAGTACACTTGACGCAGCAGATAACTCTGGCGCGCGCAAGGTAATGTGTATTAAGGTTCTGGGTGGCTCTCACCGCCGTTATGCACATATCGGTGACATCATCAAAGTTACAGTTAAGGAAGCAATTCCTCGCGGTAAAGTAAAAAAAGGTGATGTTCTGAAGGCGGTAGTAGTGCGCACCCGTAAAGGCGTTCGTCGCCCAGACGGTTCTGTCATTCGCTTCGACAGTAATGCTTGTGTATTGTTAAACGACACTACTGAGCAACCAGTCGGCACACGTATCTTTGGTCCTGTGACTCGTGAACTTCGTAACGCGAAATTCATGAAGATTGTATCACTAGCACCTGAAGTTCTGTAAGGAGCGGCAATATGGCAGCTAAAATCCGTCGTAATGACGAAGTAATCATTCTTGCTGGTAAAGATAAAGGCAAGAAAGGTAAAGTAACTAAGGTTCTGACAACTGGTAAAGTTATCGTTGAAGGCATCAACCTTGTTAAGAAACACCAAAAGCCGGTTCCGGCTCTAGGTCAACAAGGTGGCATCGTTGAACAAGAAGCAGCTATTGACGCTTCTAACGTTGCAGTTTTTAACGCGGCTACTGGTAAAGCAGACCGTATCGGTTTCCGTATCGAAGATGGCAAGAAAGTTCGTTTCTTCAAATCTAACGGCGAAACTGTTTCTAACTAATTAGAAGTAATTTGGAGTTCTACTATGGCGAAACTGCATGATTACTACAAGTCGTCTGTAGTCGCTGAGCTTACCAAAGAGTTCAGCTACACAAGCGTCATGCAAGTCCCTAGGATTGAGAAAATCACCCTAAACATGGGCGTTGGTGAAGCAATCAACGATAAGAAACTGCTAGAAAACGCAGCAGCTGATATGGCAACGATCTCTGGTCAAAAGCCACTTATCACTAAAGCGCGTAAATCTGTAGCTGGTTTCAAAATTCGTGAAGGCTACCCAATTGGTTGTAAAGTAACCTTGCGTGGTGAGCGCATGTGGGAATTTTTAGAGCGTTTAATCTCTATCGCACTTCCACGTGTACGTGATTTCCGTGGTGTTAGCGCTAAGTCTTTCGACGGTCGCGGTAACTACAGCATGGGCGTTCGCGAGCAAATCATCTTTCCGGAAATCGACTACGATAAAGTCGATCGTGTCCGCGGTCTTGATATCACTATCACGACTTCTGCGGGTTCCGATGAGGAAGGCCGAGCTCTGCTGGCTGCCTTTAACTTCCCATTCCGTAAGTAAGGGTAGGGTTACTGTTATGGCTAAACAATCAATGAAAGCACGTGAAGCTAAACGTGCAAAACTAGTAGCTAAGTTCGCTGAAAAGCGTTCTGCGCTAAAAGTTATCATTAGCGATGTAAACGCATCTGAAGAAGATCGTTGGAATGCGGTTCTTAAACTGCAATCTCTTCCACGTGATTCAAGTGCATCACGTCAGCGTAACCGTTGCAACCAAACTGGTCGTCCACACGGTTACCTACGTAAATTCGGTCTAAGCCGCATTAAGGTTCGTGAAGCTTGCATGAAAGGCGAGATTCCGGGTCTTCGTAAGGCTAGCTGGTAATTGCCACTTAATCATTTGGAGTAAATCTTATGAGCATGCAAGATCCGATTTCGGATATGCTGACCCGCGTTCGTAACGGTCAGGCAGCAAACAAAGTTGCTGTAAAAATGCCTTCTTCAAAGCTTAAAGTTGCAATTGCTGCACTACTAAAAGCTGAAGGTTACATCGTAGACTTCGCTGTTGAAGGCGAAGCAAAACCTGAGCTAGAAGTTACTCTTAAGTACTTCCAAGCTAAACCTGTAATCGAGCAAATCAAGCGTGTATCACGTCCTGGTCTAAGAGTTTATAAAAATAAAGACTCTCTACCAACAGTGATGGGCGGTCTTGGTATTGCAGTTGTTTCTACTTCCAAGGGTCTAATGTCTGACCGTGCTGCTCGTAAAGCAGGTCTTGGCGGTGAAATCATCTGTTACGTAGCTTAATAAGGAGTAGATTATGTCTCGTGTTGCTAAAGCACCTGTCGCTATTCCAGCTGGCGTAGAGGTGAAACTAAACGGCCAAGAAGTTACTGTAAAAGGTAGCAAAGGTGAGCTTACTCGCGTTCTTAACAACGCCGTAGTTATTGCACAGGAAGAAAACAACCTAACTTTCGGTCCGAAAGAAGGTGTTGCTAACGCATGGGCACAAGCTGGTACAGCTCGCGCTCTAGTTAACAACATGGTTGTGGGTGTTACAGAGGGCTTCACTAAGAAGCTAACTCTAAAGGGTGTTGGTTACCGTGCTGCTATGAAAGGCAACTCTGTAGCTCTAACTCTTGGTTTTTCTCACCCAGTAGAGCACGCTCTACCTGAAGGTATTAAAGCTGAGTGCCCTAGCCAAACTGAGATCGTTGTAACTGGTTGTGACAAGCAGCTAGTTGGTCAAGTTGCGGCTGACATTCGTTCTTACCGTGCTCCTGAGCCTTACAAAGGTAAAGGTGTTCGTTACGCAGATGAAAATGTGCGTACTAAAGAAGCTAAGAAGAAGTAAGGTATCACTATGGATAAGAAAGCATCTCGCATCCGTCGTGCTACACGTGCACGTCGTAAGATTGCAGAACTTGGTGCAACTCGCCTGGTAGTACACCGTACTCCTCGCCATGTTTACGCACAAGTTATCGCGGCAAACGGCTCTGAGGTTATCGCAGCTGCTTCTACTGTAGAAAAAGCGATCCGTGAGCAAGTTAAGAACACTGGTAACGTTGATGCAGCTAAAGCAGTTGGTAAAGCTGTTGCTGAGCGCGCTCTTGAAAAAGGCGTAGCTTCAGTTGCATTCGATCGTTCTGGTTTCCAATACCACGGTCGAGTAGCGGCGCTAGCAGAATCTGCTCGCGAAGCTGGTCTGAAATTCTAAGGTAGGGTTGGAAGATGGCTAAAGAACAACAACAAGCTAATGATTTGCAAGAAAAGCTAATCGCTGTTAACCGTGTATCTAAGACGGTTAAAGGTGGTCGAATCATGAGCTTCACTGCACTAACAGTAGTTGGTGACGGTAATGGTCGTGTAGGTTTCGGTTACGGCAAAGCTCGTGAAGTACCTGCTGCGATTCAAAAAGCAATGGAAAAAGCGCGTCGTAACATGGTTACTGTTGCGCTGAACGAAGGCACTCTTCACCACCCGGTGAAAGGTCGTCATTCGGGCTCTAAAGTTTACATGCAGCCAGCTGCAGAAGGTACAGGTGTTATTGCCGGTGGTGCAATGCGTGCTGTACTTGAAGTTGCGGGCGTACATAACGTACTTTCTAAAGCATACGGTTCTACGAACCCTATCAACATCGTTCGTGCAACGATTGGTGCTCTAGTAGACGTTAAGTCACCAGAAATGGTTGCTGCTAAACGTGGTCTAACTGTTGAATCTATTTCGGAGTAAGCACACGATGGCAACTATTAAAGTAACTCAAACTAAAAGCTCAATTGGTCGCCTACCTAAGCACAAAGCGTGTCTTAAAGGTCTAGGTCTTCGTCGCATCAACCATACAGTAGAACTTGAAGATACTCCGTGCGTACGCGGTATGATCAACAAGGTTTACTACATGGTTAAGATTGAGGAGTAATCAGAATGCGTTTGAATACTCTATCACCGGCTGCTGGCTCTAAACCTTCTAAGAAGCGTGTAGGTCGTGGTATCGGTTCTGGCCTTGGTAAAACAGGTGGCCGCGGTCACAAAGGTCAAAAGTCACGTTCTGGCGGCTCTGTTCGTCCAGGTTTTGAAGGCGGTCAAATGCCTCTAAAACAACGTCTACCTAAATTCGGTTTCACTTCTCGTAAGAGCCTAGTGTCTGCTGAAGTTCGTCTAGCTGAGCTAGCGAAAGTAACAGGTGACGTAGTTGATCTTAACAGCCTTAAAGCTGCTAACGTTATCACTAAGAACATCGAATTCGTTAAGATCGTTCTTTCTGGTGACCTAAGCAAAGCTGTGACTGTTAAAGGTCTACGCGTGACTAAAGGCGCTAAAGCTGCAATCGAAGCTGCAGGCGGTAAAATCGAGGAATAATCTCGAGGAACGAGGTACAGATGGCTAAGAAACCAGGACAAGATTTTCGTAGTGCTCAGAGCGGCTTAAGTGAACTAAAGTCGCGCTTATTATTCGTAATTGGTGCACTTTTAGTATTCCGAGCCGGCTCTTTTGTGCCGATCCCTGGTATTGACGCAGCTGTACTTGCCGATTTGTTCGATCAGCAAAAAGGTACCATCGTTGAAATGTTTAACATGTTCTCCGGTGGTGCTCTTGAGCGTGCATCTATATTAGCATTGGGTATCATGCCGTACATTTCGGCATCGATCGTAGTCCAATTGTTAACTGTAGTTCATCCAGCGTTAGCGGAACTCAAGAAAGAGGGTGAAGCAGGCCGTCGTAAGATAAGCCAATATACACGCTACGGCACGCTTGTACTTGCAACATTCCAAGCTATTGGTATTGCAACGGGCTTACCAAACATGGTCGACAATCTGGTTGTTATCAACCAAACCATGTTTACGCTTATTGCTACCGTGAGTTTAGTAACTGGTACCATGTTCTTAATGTGGTTAGGTGAACAAATCACTGAGCGAGGAATCGGTAATGGTATTTCCATTCTGATTTTTGCAGGTATTGTTGCTGGATTGCCTTCTGCAATCGGTCAAACAATCGAGCAAGCGCGTCAAGGTGAATTGCATGTGCTTCTTCTGCTGTTGATTGCTGTATTGTCTTTTGCTGTTATCTACTTCGTAGTTTTCATGGAACGTGGTCAACGTCGTATCGTCGTTAACTATGCGAAACGTCAACAAGGTCGTAAGGTTTTTGCAGCACAAAGCTCTCACTTGCCTCTTAAAATTAATATGGCAGGTGTTATTCCAGCGATTTTCGCATCGAGCATTATTTTGTTCCCAGGAACATTAGCACAGTGGTTTGGTCAAAATGGTGAAAGCAGCGCGTTCGGTTGGTTAACTGACGTGTCATTAGCTCTTAGCCCAGGTCAGCCTCTGTATGTAATGCTTTATGCAGCAGCTATAATCTTCTTCTGTTTCTTCTATACAGCGTTGGTGTTTAACCCACGTGAAACAGCTGATAACTTGAAGAAGTCTGGTGCATTCGTACCCGGTATCCGCCCAGGTGAGCAGACAGCGAAATATATCGATAAAGTGATGACTAGACTAACCCTTGCGGGCGCTCTATACATTACTTTTATATGTCTGATTCCTGAATTCATGATGGTCGCGTGGAACGTTCGTTTCTACTTCGGCGGCACTTCACTACTAATCGTAGTGGTAGTTATCATGGATTTCATGGCACAGGTACAGACTCATCTGATGTCACAACAGTATGATTCTGTGTTAAAGAAAGCGAATCTGAAAGGTTACGGCCGTTAATTCGGTGGTAATAATTTCAGTTCCATTTACGGAGTTTAGCAATGAAAGTTCGTGCTTCCGTTAAAAAAATCTGCCGTAACTGTAAAGTTATCAAGCGTAACGGTGTCGTTCGCGTGATTTGCAGTGAGCCAAAGCATAAGCAACGCCAAGGCTAATCAGCAGAAATTTTTACTTGAAATACAAGGTAGAGTCGAGTATATTCCTCGGCCTACCTTTTGCGTGCAAAAGAAGTAGTATGCCGCAGCGTATCCATAACGGGCTTTGCTGCGGATAATTCTTTTATGAACCCCTTAGGAGTGAATAATGGCCCGTATAGCCGGCATTAACATTCCTGATCACAAGCATTCTGTAATTGCACTTACTGCAATCTACGGTATCGGTAAAACTCGCTCTCAAGCTATTCTAGCTGAAGTGGGTATTGCTGAAGATGCTAAGATCAGTGAACTAACTGAAGAGCAGATCGATCAACTGCGTGATGGTGTAGCTAAGTACACTGTAGAAGGTGATCTACGTCGTGAAGTATCGATGAACATCAAGCGTCTTATGGACCTTGGCTGTTACCGCGGTCTTCGTCATCGTCGCAGTCTACCACTACGTGGACAGCGTACTAAAACCAACGCTCGCACCCGTAAGGGTCCGCGCAAGCCGATCAAGAAATAGTCGGATAAGGTAGAGTACAATGGCAAAACAACCAACTCGCGCGCGTAAGCGCGTACGCAAGCAAGTAGCTGATGGCGTAGCGCACATTCATGCTTCTTTCAACAACACAATCGTAACTATCACTGACCGTCAAGGCAACGCTCTTGCATGGGCTACAGCAGGTGGTTCAGGTTTCCGTGGTTCTCGTAAATCTACTCCGTTCGCAGCACAAGTTGCAGCTGAGCGTTGTGGTGAAATGGCTAAAGAATATGGCCTAAAGAACTTGGAAGTTATGGTTAAGGGTCCAGGTCCAGGTCGTGAATCTACTGTTCGCGCACTGAACGCTGCTGGTTTCCGTATCACTAACATTGTTGATGCGACACCAATCCCTCATAACGGTTGTCGTCCACCTAAGAAACGTCGCGTTTAAGTTTCGTTTCTAGGAATATTGGAGAAAGATCATGGCAAGATATTTGGGTCCTAAGCTAAAGCTTAGCCGTCGCGAAGGTACTGACTTATTCCTTAAGTCTGGTGTCCGTGCGATCGATACCAAGTGTAAAATTGATAACGCACCAGGTGTACACGGCGCTCGTCGCGGTCGTCTATCTGAGTATGGCGTTCAGCTTCGTGAGAAGCAAAAAGTTCGTCGTATCTACGGCGTTCTAGAAAAACAATTCCGCAACTACTACAAAGAAGCTGCACGTCTAAAAGGCAACACGGGTGCAAACCTGCTTCAGCTTCTTGAAGGTCGTCTTGATAACGTAGTTTACCGTATGGGCTTTGGTGCAACTCGCGCTGAATCTCGTCAGCTAGTTAGCCACAAGTCTATCCTAGTTAACGGTAAAGTTGTAAACGTTCCTTCTTTCAAAGTAGCGGCAAACGACGTTGTTTCTATCCGCGAGAAAGCTAAACAGCAATCTCGTATTAAAGCGGCTCTAGAAGTTGCTGAACAACGTGAAAAGCCAACTTGGATTGAAGTAGATGCTGGCAAAATGGAAGGTACATTCAAGCGTATGCCTGAGCGTTCTGACCTATCAGCTGACATCAATGAACACTTGATCGTCGAACTTTACTCTAAGTAAGGTTAAAAAAAGAGAGGACACAATGCAGGGTTCTGTAACAGAATTTCTTAAGCCGCGTCTTGTTGACATTGAACAGATCAATACGACACACGCGAAAGTAACTCTTGAGCCATTAGAGCGCGGTTTCGGCCACACTCTAGGTAATGCTCTTCGCCGCATTCTTCTATCTTCTATGCCGGGTTGTGCCGTAACAGAAGTTGAAATCGAAGGTGTGCTACACGAATACAGCACTAAAGAAGGCGTTCAGGAAGATATCCTGGAAATCCTTCTAAACCTTAAAGGTTTGGCTGTGCGCGTTGCTGAAGGCAAAGATGAAGTGTTTATTACACTGAACAAATCAGGCTCAGGCCCTGTTGTTGCAGGTGACATCACCCACGATGGTGATGTAGAGATCGCTAACCCTGAGCACGTAATTTGTCACCTAACGGATGACAACGCTGAGATCGCTATGCGCATCAAAGTTGAACGTGGTCGTGGTTACGTTCCAGCTTCAGCTCGTATCCATACTGAAGAAGATGAGCGTCCAATCGGTCGTCTACTTGTTGACGCTACTTACAGCCCGGTTGATAAAATCGCTTACGCTGTAGAAGCGGCACGTGTAGAACAACGTACTGACTTAGACAAGCTTGTTATCGATATGGAAACGAACGGTACTCTAGAACCTGAGGAAGCAATCCGTCGCGCAGCTACTATTCTAGCTGAACAACTGGATGCGTTCGTAGATCTTCGTGATGTACGTGTACCTGAGGAGAAGGAAGAGAAGCCAGAATTCGATCCTATCCTACTACGTCCTGTAGACGATCTTGAACTAACAGTTCGCTCTGCTAACTGTTTGAAAGCAGAAGCGATTCACTACATCGGTGATCTTGTACAGCGCACTGAGGTTGAGCTACTTAAAACGCCAAACCTTGGTAAGAAATCTCTTACAGAGATTAAAGATGTGCTTGCTTCACGTGGTCTTTCTCTAGGCATGCGTCTAGAAAACTGGCCACCAGCGTCAATCGCTGAAGATTAATCGAAAAGTTAGAAGGATTAGGTCATGCGCCATCGTAAAAGTGGTCGTCAACTCAACCGCAACAGCAGTCATCGTAAAGCGATGTTCAGCAACATGGCTAGCTCTCTTGTTCGTCACGAAGTTATCAAAACTACCGTGCCTAAAGCAAAAGAACTACGTCGCGTAATTGAGCCGTTGATTACCCTAGCTAAGACAGACAGTGTTGCTAACCGTCGTCTTGCATTCGCTCGCACTCGTGATAACGAAGTGGTAGCAAAACTATTTAATGAACTAGGCCCGCGTTTCGCGGCTCGCCAAGGTGGTTACACTCGCATTCTTAAATGTGGTTTCCGTACTGGTGATAAAGCTCCAATGGCTTACATTGAGCTTGTAGACCGCCCAGCTGCTGAAGAAGCTGCTGAGTAATCTATCTAGATTCTTAATACAAAAAGCCGAGCATTAGCTCGGCTTTTTTGTATCTGGACTTTGTGTTTTTAAAGGTTGAATCTTGCACCACGATGTTTGGCATTTATTCTTGCCTTCTCGGCTTCACTATTCAAAATATCTCGCATCTCGCATCT